>DAIDTM010000333.1 GCA_027457205.1 Anaerolineae bacterium
GTTACTACTCAGCCCGCCGTCGTTTGCTCATGTGAACAGGCAAAATTATCCGCGAATAACGCGAATAGCGCGAATGAAAAGAAAAAATTAGCGAAGATTCGCGTGATTCGCGGATAAATCGAACGATGGCTGAGTAGTTACGAATTTGGAGTAAAGCACGACCCTTGATGCATCGACGCGAATTCTCGTCACCGGCGGCTCTGGCTTTCTGGGATCGCATGTTGTGGAGACGCTCCAGGCGCGCGGTTACACGCAAATCACTGCGCCGCGCCGCGCCGAGTACGATCTGCGCGACCAGTCCGCCATCGTCCGTCTGTTCGAGCAAACCAATCCGCAAGTCGTCATCCACATGGCAGCCGTCGTCGGCGGCATCGGCGCGAATCAAGCGCAGCCCGGCGCGTTCTTCTACGACAATCTGATGATGGGCGCGCAGTTGATGGAGCAGGCGCGCCGCTGGGGCGTCCAGAAATTCGTATCGATCGGGACGGTCTGCGCGTATCCCAAGTTCACGCCGGTGCCGTTCCGCGAGGACGATCTGTGGAACGGCTATCCCGAAGAAACGAACGCGCCGTATGGTCTCGCCAAGAAAATGCTCCTCGTGCAGGGACAGGCGTACCGCCAGCAGTACGGCTTGAACTCGATCTTTTTGCTGCCGGTCAATCTGTACGGACCGCGCGACAATTTCGATCCGGCGCGCTCGCACGTCATTCCCGCGCAGATCAAAAAATGCGTCGATGCGCTCCAGGCGCGGCAGGACGAGATCGTCGTCTGGGGCGATGGGAGCGCGACGCGCGAATTTCTCTACGTCGAAGATGCGGCGGAAGCGATTGTCCTGGCGACGGAACGGTACGACAGCGCCGAGCCGGTGAATATCGGCGCGGGCTTTGAGATTTCGATCAAAGACCTGGTCGCGTTGATCGCCCAAGCCACCGATTTTCGCGGGCGGATCGTTTGGGACACCAGCAAGCCGAACGGTCAGCCGCGGCGGTGCCTCGATACGAGCCGCGCCGAAAAAGCGTTCGGGTTCAAGGCAAAGACCCCATTTGAAGAGGGCTTGCGGCGAACGGTGGCGTGGTATCGGTCAAATCGCTAAGTTTTCCGTCCTCATCTGCACCAACGACCGCCACGAATTTCTGCGGCAGGCGCTGCGCGCGCTCATCGACGAGACCACCGAAAAGCCGGATGAGGTCGTGATCGTCAACGGCGGCGACGCGCGCGCCGATCAGGTCGTCGAGTCGTTCCAGGGGCGTCCCGGCGTCGCGGTCAAGCGGCTCAAGACGGTCAACCAGAATCTCGCCGCCAGCCGCAACATCGGCTTGCCGCATTGCACGGGCGATCTCATCGGGATGACGGACGACGACGCGCAGGTCGCGCCGGACTGGGTGACGCAGATGAAGCGCGCGCATCGCGAGCAGCCGGAAGCCGGCGCGGTCGGTGGACTCATTCAGGCGGTGGACACGCGCACGCTTGCGAGCCGGCTGGCTGAGCAGGTCACCTTCCCGTCGTGGCAAACGCCGCGCTATATGCGGACGCTTCCGACCGTCAATCTGTCGTACAAAGCCGAGATCGTCCGGCAGGTGGGCGCGCAGGACGAAAAACTGTGGACGGGCGAGGATGTCGATTACAACTGGCGGATGATTCGGCTGGGATTCAAGGTCTGGTACGACCCGGCGATCAAGGTGCGCCACCATCACCCACAGACCGTGCGCGAGTTGTGGCTCAAGCAGTACTATTACGGGCGCGGGTACTATATGCTCCGCAGCAAATGGCACGATATGTACTGCATCTACCCGCACCGCCTGACGACGCCGAAAGATTGGCTGAAGCTGGGAAATTTTCTGGCGTATCCGTTGTACGAGCCGGTCCTGACGGCTGGCAAGATGCCGCGTTGGAGCGACAAACTGGCGGTCGTCCCAGTCGAGTTCATTGGTTCGTTTGTGGCGCGGTACGGCTTGATCGTCGAGTTTTTTCGGCAGCGGCAGGGAATCAGTGAACGGTAGAGGCGATGCGGGTTTTGCTCGTCGTTTCTAGCTATCTGCCGAATCTCGGCGGCTTGCAGAGCGTCACCTCGCGTCTGGCATCTGAGACGCAACGACGCGGACATTCGGTCACGGTGTTGACGCAGCGTTACCCGCGCGCGTTGCCGGCGACCGAAGAAATCGACGGCGTGCGGGTAGAACGCTGGCTTTTTCTCACTCCTCGCTTGCGGAACCTGCAAAACGGGCGATGGGACCTCTTCCTCGCCGGTCTGTATTATTTCCCCGTCACACTGCTTCATTTATTATGGAGCATCGCGCGCGTCCAACCTGACGTGGTGAACCTGCATTTCGTCGGCGCGCCGGCGATTTTTTTGCTTCTCACGCGCGCAGTGCTGCCATTTCGTTTCGTCGTCTCTCTGCACGGCGACGACGTGGAGGGCTTGCCGCGCGGGACGCGGTTCGACCGCTGGGTGTTCCGCGCTGTGCTGCGCCGCGCCGATGCGGTGACCGCGTGCTCGCAGTATCTTTTGAATCAAGCGTTAGCGGTCGAGCCAACGATCGCGGGCAAGGCGCGGGTGATCTACAATGGCGCAGATATCAGCGGTGCGCGGTCAGAGGTTGAGACGGCAGGAATTCTCGGCGTTGGACGATTGATGCCAAGCAAGGGATGGGATGTGTTGTTACGCGCACTGGCGCTATGCCAGCAGACCGGCTGTAATATCCGTTTGACGCTGATTGGCGATGGTCCGGAGCGAAACTCACTTGAATCGCTACAGCACGACCTAGCGCTCGACGGATGGGTGAATTTCCGTGGCGCACAGGATCATGCGGCGGTTGAGCGTGCGATTTGGGCAAATCGCGTCATCGTGATCCCGTCGCGTCGGGATTCATTTGGTCTCGTCGCGCTGGAAGCGATGGCAGCCGGCAAGCCGGTGGTTGCCACGCGCGTCGGCGGTTTGCCCGAAGTGCTGGACGGCGCAGACGCGGCGCTGGTCGCGCCGGATAACCCGGCGGAACTGGCGCAGGCGATCAGTGAAATTCTGGCGCGTCTGGAACGCGAGCCGAACTACGGCGCGCGCAATCGTGACATCGCCGCGCGGTTTTCCACCGCGCGAATGGTGGATGCGTACCAATCAGTCTATGCCTGAAATGCAGTCCCCAATAGAGCCAAGCCAGTTGCCGATGGACGCGAGCGCAAAATCATCAAGTCGGGTTGGTGACGCATGGCAGCCCTATTTTCAGGCATCCGAATTATCGTGGTGCGCGCCAGATCAGATCGACTCTAATTCTTTTCTTCGGCACGCCCGGTCCGAGTGGATTAGCCGAATGCTGCATTATGCCGAACTAAAGCCGTCGCCAACCACGCGGGTCTTGGAAGCCGGTTGTGGTACCGCGATGTATGCGCTCACCTTGGCAGTACTCGGTTTTGCGGTTGATGCATTCGACTATAACGAAGGCGCCTTGGCTTTTGCGCGCCGGCTCGAACCGAAAGCAAGGCAAGCCAATCCGCAACTGCAGATTCGGCTCAGCCGCGGCAATATTCTCAAGATCGATGCCGAATCAAACACGTACGACCTAGTCTTTAATCAAGCGGTCCTTGATTATTTCCAGGACGAACAAGAACGCCAGCAAGCGTTTAGCGAAATGGTCCGGGTGACTTGCCCGGGCGGATGGGTGGCAACGATCGTTCAGCATACTGGACACCCCTTCCGTGGTTGGTGGTCGCGCTTGGGCTGGCTAGGATATACCAATCAGCCACAGGTTATTGTCCAGACTCCGATGAGACTCACGAAGGAATTGCAGCGCGCTGGTTTGAATGGTGTAATTGTTGACGGAATCTATCCGTGGAAAGCGTTTTTCTTTTACCCGCCGTGGTACCGGCGTTGGAAATTCACGGAGAATCTCGTCTATCTGGTGGGTCAGTTCTTGAACCAATTTGTCGTTATGCCACGTCCATTCCGCAGTCATCTGGCGATCCAATTTCTGGCGATCGGGCAAAAGCCGTGAAGGTAGCGTTTATTCACTTTTGGACATTGCGAATGCGCCGTGGCGTGGAGACGCTGGTGCCGAGTCTGGCAAACGAGTTGGCAAAACGGAACGATGTCGATGTAAGCGTCCTGACCGCGAACCAAACGCAAGAGCCGCTCGTCAAACCGTCGCCCCGAGTTCGCGTCAAGCAATTCCCCGCATTTCGTTATTATGAATTCGCGACCATTGTTCCATTCTATGCGAGCGACCTGATCCGTGAACGGTACGATGTCGTTATTGCTTTCTTTGCCGACTTTGGCGAGGGTCCTGCATTGCGCTTGGCATCTCGCTTCACCCAGCCGCGTCTGATTCTGTACCTTACTTTCCCGTACGAATCCGCGCCGCATCGATATCGCGCATACCAGCGTTGGGGATGGGGAGAGCAAGCCGCGGCTCTTCTTGCGGATGCGGAATATACCGCTCGGCGCGGCGAAGAGTTCTTTCACCGCCCGGTGCAGGTTCTGCCGAGCGGTACGGACCCGGCATGTTTTAGACCGGATGCGGCAAAGCGCGCGCGGGTCAGACAGCAGTTTGGCTATAGTGAGCAGGATGTGGTGCTGCTGAATGTCGCGGCGCTCGAAGAGCGCAAGGGGATATGGCGAGTGATCGAAGCGCTGCCGGCAATTCGGGCGCAATGCCCAAACGTACGCTACCTTGTTCTCGGAGAAGGGCGCGACCGGGAAAGGTTGCAGCGCCGCGTCGCCGAGTTGGGGTTGGATGGTTCGGTGATCTTTGGCGGCACCACCGCAGATTTGCCTGCGTTCTACAATGCGGCGGACATTTTTGTCATGCTGCCGGACGCCGAAGCAGGCTCGGTAGCATGTCTTGAGGCGATGGCGTCTGGACTGCCGGTGGTGGTGTCTGAATCCGGAGGATTTGCCGAGGTGGTCAGCGTGGACACTGGTCGCCGGGTGAAGCATCAGGATCAAGCGACAGTCATTAAGACGATTGCAGAGCTTGTATCTAGGCGTGCGTTGCGAGAGGATTTGGGACAAACGGGACGACAGCGGGTGATAGACCGGTTCTCCTGGGAGCGCATCGGAGACCAACTGTATCAATTATGCGATCAGGCAGTGCGATCGGCGTGACCAAGCGATTGGTATGTGTCGCCTATGGCTACGGATAAATTGCGCGTCGTCTTTTTCGGCGAGCTCGATTCTACCTTCAGCCGCTTGCACTATGCCGCGCTCAAACCGAATACTCGCGTCTTGTTGTGGGTTGCCGGTCGGAGTAATCAGAATGCCAATGAGCGCCGGCAATTTGCATCCATGCGCGATTGGTGGGAACGCTTGAGGATTCGGACTGGTTTAGAATGGGAAACGCTAAGAGCATTAGGGACGCCGGCGGTTGTTTTGAATCAAGTAGATGTACCTATCGCATTCTCTGCGGATCACAAGAGTCTTTTCGAAACACTCAATCGGCTTGAGCCGGATGTCATCGTATCCGCTGGCTTTACTCGAATCTTGCCTGCCGAAATATTGAGAGTACCTAAACTAGGAGCATTTAATTGTCATCCTGCGCCGCTTCCACGTTACGCCGGCTCCAATCCGTGGTTTTGGATTTTGCGAAACGGCGAAACCGAATCGGCGGTTACGATTCACCGAATGGTGGTTGAAGCGGATGCCGGTCCTATCGTTCGGCAGAAAGGATTCCAGATTGCAAGCGCGATCAATCACCAACAACTCTACAACCAGTCCAGTCTATTGAGTGCGCTCTTGTTGAGAGAATGTGTTAACCGGTGGGCGAGAGGAATAATGGACGAGACGCCTCAAGATTTAATACAGCGTACCTTCTTTTCTTCACCCAGAAAAGATGATTATCGGATTGATTGGTTGCAATCGGCACGCCAAATCCAAGATGTCGTGCGCGCCGCAAGCCCGTTGCCGGGCGCGTGGACAACTGTTGGTGGTCAGGAATTCACCGTTCGCGGTGTTGAACCGATGGCTGGAGATGCGCCGGCAGGCATAGTAGCATCCGTCAGTAGGAGCAGTGTCTCCGTGGGTTGCGCTGATGGGCTAGCGCGCATCCTTAGGATTTCATTAGATGGAAAAGAATTGCCAGGTGGTCGACTTTCTGACATTCTGGGGTTGTCGGTAGGGCGACGGTTGGGATGACTGTGCCTGCATTAGCGCGGCATATTGTGACGAGTGGTACCAAGCGGTCGCGGCTGTCGCAGAATGGACTGGGGTGCGCTGCGTAGCGTTGCCGTGCGATTAACTTGATTCGGCGGATTGGTTTGTATGCCCCAATGGTTTAAAGATCACTCAACTGAAATCAAACTGTTCGTGACTGTCTGGCTGGTCTATGCAGTATACGTGACACCAGCTGGCGGCGTTCTGCCAAATCGGTACATAGACCTTGTGCATGCAATTGTAAATGAGGGGCGTTTTACAATTGACACTTATCATGAAAACACCATCGACAAAGCGTATTACAATGGCCACTATTATGCAAGTGCATTGCCAGGGCCGGCGTTCTTGGCGTTGCCAGCGTATCTTGCCTTCAAGGGTGTGTACGCGCTGATTCCGCAATCCCTCAAGGATCTCGCAAGCGGTATTAAATCGTATAAAATCGACAATCAGCCAGATAGTAGCTTTTATGGTCATGTGGACAATGTCGAGTTCTTCTTATCTCAGGCGTTCTTGACTCTAGTCGTGCTGGCTGTTGCTTCAGCATTGGGCAGCGTCTTGCTTTTTGAGACTCTTCGTTTCTTGGGTTTTAGTGGCTGGATTGCTTTGAGCGCAACTCTTTTTTACGCGTTTGGCACGAACATTTTCTTCTATTCAACGGTTTACTTTGACCACGTTTTTAGCGCCACGTTAAACATCGCTGCCTTTTATCTTGTCATGGTTTCCACAAAAGACTCGCCAAGCCAATTTATGGTGCCCTTAGTGGCTGGTTTTTTCGCCGGGGCAAATATCTTGGTCGAATACCCGAACGCTTTTGTTGCCTTGCTTCTTGGTCTTTGGTTTTTGGTCAGAGCCGATAAGCGGCAATTGGTTTTGTTCGTTGTAGGGTTGATTGGTCCTATACTCATCCTCATGGCATATAACTATATTTCGTTCGGCAATCCTATTGCGACATCCTACATGTACGAAACTGCGGCAAACAAATCTTTTCATACTTCAGGTTTCTTTGGGGTTACCTACCCACAACCGGATCGCTTTGCTTCGCTTTTGTTGAGCCAAGCGTACGGGTTATTCTGGTTCGCACCAATCAGTTTAGTTGGTCTTGCGGGACTCTTGCATGGAATCTTGGCGAGAGGCAAAGAGTTTTCTGTTAGTCTGCTTTGTGGCATGGTAGTTGCAATCTATGTTGTTTTCTACTCTTCATACTCAATTCCAAGCGGAGGGGCTACCTTCGGACCGCGTTTTCTTGTTCCTATGTTGCCATTTTTGGCAGTCGGTGTGGCTTTTGCATTTGAGTTATTCCCTTCATACTTGATCTATGGGATCGGACTTGTCTCTGCACTTATTAACTGGACTGGCGCGCAATTCGGCTTCGCAACTTCAGTGGCACAGCATTTCCAAGACTTGGCAGCGCAAGGACCCACGCTGCCTGTGCTTGGCGCAATCCTCACTCATTCCACAAGCCAGAACCAGTTTTATTTGTTCGCGTTGCGGTACCATGTTTTTATTACGCTCGGAGTAACGTTTGCGTTGATTGCTGTCTTTGTGTTCGCGTGGAAGGAGTTCTGGTCATCGACGCGGCGTATGCCAGTTGCCAATTCCTTGTACGATGGCACAGCGGCAGATTCGCCAGCGAGGATCAAGTAAGATGCCCAGGATCGCAGTGGTTATCCGTCGTTTTTTCGACATGGTCAACAACCTTGCGCCGGCGAAGGCAATAGTGGTGATTGCCGTTCTGTCGCTGGCAGTCAAGCTGGGTTATATTATTATTCTCGGTGGTGGTTTGAACACGTTTCCGACTGAAGGAACTGATGTTGCCTTCTACCACCAAGCTGCCGTGAACTTGCTTCACACCGGCGTCTTTGGCGATGTGCCAGGTAAACCTACTGTTGCAATGCCGCCCGGTCAGTCTGTATTTCTCGCTATACTTTACGCGGTTAGCAACTATTCCTTTGCTTTTGCCAAATTGGCGCACGTTGCGTTGCTTACTGTGGCGGCGGTCCTTACCTATCTCACAGGAAAAGGATTGGCAAGTCCCTCCGTTGGTTTCTGGGCGGGCGTCCTGATCGCCATCGACCCAGCGCAGGCGTATTTGGCAGGTACTTTTCTTAGCGACTCGCTATTTATCTTCTTAATGGTGTTGGGCATCTACTTGCTAGCGCGGCATCAATTATACCCACGACTCGGCTGGTTGATCGGCGCGGGAATCTGTTTCGGGCTAGCAGGTCTCACGCGTAACCAGGGCTGGTTGTTCGCCATTGCGCTCTGGTTGGGCGCGCTGGTTACTTGGGGACGGTTGATCTCGATTCGTGTGACTACCACTGTTCTAATTGTCACCATCGTGGTGATATCCCCATGGACTTGGCGGAACTACCGGGTAACGGGTCAATTCATTCCTGTGTCGGTAGAAGGTGGATTGACGCTCTGGGCGAGTAATAATCCTGAATTTGTCTTTCGACCTCCCATGCCAATGTCGTTACCTGTTTATCAAGCCCCTGTTGGCTTGTCTGGACCCGCAATTGATCAATATTATCGCCAGCGGGCGATCACCTGGATTCTTTCTCATCCGGTAGATTTCATTGTCAATGGATTTCGCAAAGTGTTTGCTTTGTATAACTTCGACCCGATGTCGTGGCGTCCCGAAGTATCCGGGTTATATCGCCTCGCTGGAGTATTCCCGTACGGCATAATGTTGCCCTTTATCTTGGTAGGTTTATTTCCGAATTTAAGGCGTCCCAAATTCCGGATTGTGTTGTGGTATCTCCTTTTTACCACGTTAATGGCAATCTTATTCTATGGGGATAGTCGCATCCGCGCTCCCATTCAACCGTATCTCTATCTTTACGGCGTACTAGGTGTTCAGGCAGTCGCTGGTTGGGCACAATCGCGGCATCGGCAGCCAGCAGATTTGTTGGTTAATCAGCGAGGAGACAATAAATGAGGCGATTAGAATTACCTCTTGAGTTGCCGTCTCTGAGGATGATTCTCGTAGTTACGATTGTGTTGCTCGTCGCGCTTGGGATGGGGCCATCCATTCTCGTCCTGCATCTTGGGTTCCGTGAGCTTGCCATCTTCACGTTGGCGATCCTCATGGGCTTGTTGATTTTCATTCCGAGCAAGAGCGTCATGCGATTGGGTTTCGTCTTGTGGATTCTGACGTTTGCTTTGGGCTGGCGGACGATTCACCTGACGTCGAATCTGAACATCCATCCCGCCGAAGTTCTTGCCGTACTTCTTTTCGTTGCTGTACTTGCCCGATCGATCGTCAGCCGAAGCAATCTCGATCTTTCCTTGCCGATTCCGATTCTGCTTCTCATGGTGTTCTCTATCCTGGGAGTTTTTACGGCGCTGGCGCGCGGCACGGCGCTGGATCTCATCCTTCAAGAGTTCAAGATTTTTGCTGTTCTGGTCCCATCTTACTATGTGGTCAAGTGGCTGGTCGTCACGCGAAAAGACTGGGAGCGGGCGGCGCTGCTTACCGTGCCGGTCGCCGTCTATGTCTCTGGTTTGGGCTTGATGGACTATTTTGCCCCGAATTTGAGCCAAGCGATATCCGGGGACCCGTCCGTCGTCGCGCTTTATCAAGCGGAGAGTTATGGAGCCGCCCCAGCGTTTGCGCGAGTCGGCTTTATATTCTACGGCAACTTTATGGCTGGCTTCTTGATCTTTATGTTCTTTGGCTTGAGTGTCTATTTCTTTCTGCAAAGCTTTAGGAAAAATGCAGTGGCGCAAGCCATTACTGGTTTCGCGCTCCTGGTCGAGGTGGCTGGGATGTATCTCAGCGGCTACCGGGGATTGTGGTACGCGGTTGGCGCATTCTTGGTGGCGTATGCTGTCGTTCAACGCCGCGCCTGGCTTGTGGTTGGCGTAGCCATCGTAAGTCTACCGGTTCTCCCAGCTCAGTTCAGAGATCGATTTCAGTCCTTGTTCAATTTGCAGTATGCCGATTCAAGCCAATTCGACCGGATCTTCCGCGCTACACAGGCGTTCAAGCTGATGATTCAATCGCCGCTCACGGGTGTCGGCTGGGCGGGCAGTGGTTATGTGCACAGTGACCTTATCCAAATCGGTGCGAATCTTGGCATCCCCGCGTTAATGGTCTTTGTGCTGTGGATTCTCAATCTAATCTGGCAGATGTTCCGCCTCGGTCAACAGCGGCGATGGGCAAGCGGATACGCTGGCGCGCTGTTGGCAACATTGTGTGGATTGATGCTTGTGTTTGCTGGCGAAGGGCTGATCGTATGGCAGCAGATGATGATTCCGGTATGGTTTCTGCTTGCGATGTGCTACAAGTTGATCGAACTTGATGACAAGGAAACAGAGCCGATTGTTTCTCCAGTTCCCGAAATCGCGTCGGACATGTGATGGAGACAATGTCCCTGCCCCGAGTTCGTTTCAATCTCGTGTGGTCGCGCTACGGTATCTTTATCGTTCTTCTCTTCGCGTTCGCCCTCCAGTTTTATCGCTTGGACGCGCGCACCTTCCACGGCGATGAACTGGGCAGCGTCGTCGAGGCGTACAAACTAGGGCTGAATGCGAATTCGCTCCCTTATTTCGCGCTCTTGCGCGTCTGGCTCGTGCTGGGAGACGGCGAGTTTTGGCTGAGATCCCTTTCGGCGCTGGCAGCAGTCGGTACGGTTGGGCTGACGTACGCGTGGGTCAGAAAGCTGGGCGGTGCGCCAACCGCGCGCGCTGCCGCGCTGCTTCTCGCCACCAGTCCATTTCTCGTCGTCTATGGGCAGCAAGTCCGATTTTATACAGTGGGCTTGGTAGCCGCCGGCTTGTGCGTCTGGACATTCGTCGCGCTGCTGGATCGTGTGACCCCGCGAACACTGATTGCTTGGGCGCTCTCTAGCTTGGTCGCGGTTGCCGCACTGCTGATGAATGGACTGCTCCTACTGGGTGAAGCTGTAACGCTCTTCGTTCTGAGCCGTTCGCCGCGTCCTCGCGTCAAGTGGGTCATCATCATTGCGGTCATTCTCGTAGGCGTCGGTTTGATCGCCAACTCGGCGGTCCGCGCCTACGCGTTTGCTGCGTTGGCGTATTACACAAATGCCCAGGCACACTACGTTGTTTCACGTGGGCTGGCACTTACACAGTTCGCCAAGATTCCCCTGACGTTCTTTTTCTTCATCTTTGGAGAATCCGTTTACCCGCTGACTTTCGCTCTTGTCGTTCCCGGCGGTCTTCTTTTTGGACTTGCTGCCATTGCCGGTGGTGTGCGGTTGTGGCAAAATCAGCGCGCGTTTTGGCTGGCGGTCGCCACCGGCAGCATCGCACTGAGTTTGATGTATCTCGTCTTCGATCCGCTAGCGCCGCCGGGATTGCAGGGTGCCGCGCCGCGCTATCTGATTTTTCTGCTGCCGATTTTTGTGTTGATCGTCGCGTCCAGCGCGCAAGGTAAATTATCTTGGTTCATCGTTCCGTTGCTGTTGGTGAACTTCGGTTCACTCGCGTCGTACTGGTACGGCGATTGGGCGTACACCGACGACCTGGTGAATTGGCGCGCCGTCACTCAATGGGTGAGCGATTATGTGACGCCCCAGTCAGCGATCCTTTTGGATGGACCGTCCCTGCAAATGGCAAGCCAATATTTTTCTGCCGAATGGAACCAGCAGGGCTGGAACGATCAATCGCTCAGCCACGTGGCAAACAACGATGGCTATTCTCGGATTATCTTACTATCTTTCAGCTGGCATCCAGACGAGCGCGTTCTGTCGACGGCTGGCATCGCAAAGCTGGCAGCGCGATATACCCCAACGGCGGTATGGGAAAAGTATCCGCTCTTCGTCTACGTCTACGACCGCAAGCGGGGAACGCCGGACACCTACCGCGTGGACGCATCAACCGGTCAGGTCAGCTTGCCCACCGAGATTTACGGCTTGGAATTCCAAGACCTGCGCTTGCCAATTCCGCTTTCGGTGAAGGGTCGAACCGTTGAGAGTCTGGGCGCGTTCGGATTGCCGGGTTTGGCTGGACAAACCACGCGCACGCTGGCGCTGGAGCAGCCGACCACCGCGCGCCAAATCTGGCTGATGAGCGATGTCACCGGCGCAAATCCGGCAGCCGGCGCGACGCTGGCGATCTTGCGCGTCACCGGCGCGGATGGTTCGACGCAGACTTTTCCGCTGCGCGCTGGCATAGAAACCAGCGCGTGGAATAGTCAATGCCAACCCGCGGCTTGTACCGTTGCATACACCTGGCGCAAGCGGCTCGCGCTCGTCGGCGCGGAAAGTTACCCCGGCAGCTGGCAGGAATTTGACGCGTCGATTTTCGCGACCCAGCTCACGTTGAGCAATCCTATGTCGATTCAGTCGCTTGAAGTAGAACGGTCTGACACGCAAGGAACGTTGTACGTTTGGGGTCTCGTTCTCCAGTAACGTTTCAACGTTCAAACGTTCCAACGTCCAAAACATGCGCGAAAAACTTTCCGTCCTCTTGCCAACGTTCAACAACGAAGCAATCGTGCGCGACTGCCTCGAATCGGTCAAATGGGCGGATGAGATTCTCGTCGTCGATTCGTTCAGCACGGATCACACGCTGGACATTTGCCGCGAGTACGGCGCGCGCATCGTCCAACACGAGTACATTCAATCGGCGAAGCAAAAGAATTGGGCGATTCCGCAGTGCGCCAATGAATGGGTTTTGCAGATCGATACGGACGAGCGGCTAGAAGCGGGGATAGAAGATGAAATCAAGAACGCGATCATGAACGCGGGCTTGGACGTACAGGCGTTCCGTCTCCCACGTAAGAATCATATCCTCGGTGTCTGGCTCCAAATTTCCAATCTATATCCCGACTATCAGACGCGCCTTTTCCGTCGCGACCTGGGTCGTTTCGAAGACAAAGAAGTGCACGCGCACGTATGCGTGCCGGGCAGGGTGGACACGCTCCAGCGTCACATCCTGCATTACGGTATGACCTCGATCAGCAAACAGTTGAGCAACATCGACCGCTATACGCGCTATCAGGCGGACCAACTGAACAAGCGCGGCAAGAAATTCCACTGGTATCATCTGGCGGTGCGTCCGTTCGCGATCTTTGGCTACTATTACTTTTGGCGGCTCGGCTTTACCGCGGGGTACCGCGGCTTGTTGATCGCGATGGTGAATACGACGTATGATTTCTGGGCGCACGCGAAGTTGTGGGAGCTTCAGACTCTGGGTCTGAAAGCCAGCCCGCGGTGAGAACGCTCGCTCTGATCGATGTGGCGTCGCAGATGAGCGGCGTCGAATTCAGCACGCTCTATCTCGCCCAGCATCTTGATCGATCCCACTGGTCGCCGATGGTGGTCTGTCCGGCAGAGGGCGATTTGCCGGCGCATTGCCGGGCTGCCGGTATTCCGGTCTTTTTGGTTTCGCAGGCGCGTTTTTTTTCGACAAGTGTGCGTTTTGCCGGCTTGACAATTCTCAACCCCTTTGCTCTCGTTCTCGATGCCATCGCGCTCGTGGTCAGCGCGCGCGCGCTTGCCCGGTTTCTCCGCGCGCAGCGTCCCGCGCTCGTGGGGCCGAAAGGGCTGGTGGCTCAATTCTACGGCGGTCTCGCCGCACGCTGGGCAGGGATTCCCTGCGTGTGGCACGTGCAGGACCGAGTGTCGGAACGCGTGGGACCGTTTTTCCCGTGGACTATGGCGCTGGCAAGCCGTGTGCTGGCGCGCGAAATCATCGTAGACGCCGAGAGCATCGCGCGGCAATTGCGTTCCCTAGCGCCGCCGGCGCGGGTCAGCGTCATCCCGAACGGCGTGGATACGCACGAGTTCTCGCCGCAGGTCGATGGCTCGGCGGTGCGCGCCGAATGGGGCGTTCCGCCCGATCAATTGCTCGTCGGCGTGGTGGGTCGCCTGACGCCGTGGAAAGGGCAGCACGTTTTGATTCGCGCGTGGGCGCGCATTGCCGACCAGTTTCCCAATGCGTCGATGGTGTTGGTCGGTGCGCCGCTGTTCGAGAATGGGAATTACCTGCGCGAATTACGTTCGACAGTTGAAAGATTGGGACTGACCAATCGCATTATCTTTGCAGGGTTCCGTTGGGATATGCCGCAAGTGCTCGCCGCGCTCGACATCGTCGCGCATCCCGCGCTGGAGAAAGATTCCAGCCCGCTGGCGGTGGTCTCGGCGATGGCAGCCGGCAAACCGATCATCTGCTCTCGCATCGACGGCACGGCGCAATTGTTCGACGATGGGGTGGACGGTTTGCTCGTGCCGCCGGGAGACGCGGATGCGCTGGCGGATACACTGGCGCTGTTGCTAAGCGACGCGAATTTGCGGACGCGGCTCGGCTGCGCGGCGCGCGCTCGCGCTGAACGCGAATTGAGCGTCGAGCAATTTGCGCGGCGGTGGGCGGCGGTGTTCGAGCGCGCGCTGGCATGAAACCGCGAATCCTGTTCGTTCACAATCACGCCGCCAAGTTCGTGCAGATGGATCTGGCGATCTTGCGCGAGCGCTACGCTGTCCGGGAATGGTACCAGCAATCGCGCGTGGTAAATCTGCCGGTGCTGATTCGCGCGGCGGCGCAAACCGATCTCGTCTTTGGCTGGTTCGCCAGTTGGCATACGTTCTTTCCCTTTTTGCTCGCGCGGGTCTTTCGGCATCCTTCACTGTTGGTCGTCGGCGGATACGATACGGCGAATATGCCAGACATCGGTTACGGCAGTCAGCGCGGCGGCGTCAAGCGCTGGATCGCGCGGCGGACGATGCGGATGGCGACGCGGCTCGGCGCGTTCAGCGAATTCAGCCGCGCGGAGGCAATCCAGAACGCGGGAATGCCGCCAGACCGGGTTGCTATGATTTACGTCGGCGTGGAAGATTGCAGAATGAAATCGCGACCGAAAGAACAGCTGGTCGTCACTGCCGGCAATATCGATCATGCCAACTTGCTTCGCAAGGGCTTGGAGCCGTTCGTCCGCGTCGCGGCGTTGCTGCCAGACATTCCCTTCGTCGTAATCGGCGCATGGCGTGACGATGCGATTGACCGTTTGCGTTCCATTGCCGGACCTAATGTCACGTTCACCGGCTGGGTCAGCGACGAACAGCTGCAAGATTATTTTGCCCGGGCGCGCGTCTACGTCCAAGCGTCGCGGCACGAAGGATTTGGCTTGTCGGTTGCGGAGGCGATGTTGAGCGGTTGTGTACCGGTCGTGACGCGCGCCGGCGCGTTGCCGGAGGTCGTCGGTGAAACTGGCATCTATGTGGATTCGCCCACGCCGGAAAATGTCGCCATCGGCGTGCGCCGCGCGCTGGAACTGGATTGGGGAACGCGCGCGCGTGATCGCATCGTGACTCAATTCCCCCTTGCCAAGCGCAAACAAAAACTGTATGCTCTGATCGATCAGGTCCTGCATGATTGACGCGACTGTTTCCGCCGCTGGTGAGCCATTCGTCACGATGATCTTGCCGATTCGCAACGAGGCGCGGTATATCGCGCGGTGCCTGGAAGCCGTCTTGACGCAGGACTATCCGCGCGATAGAATCGAAGTACTGATCGTCGATGGTATGTCGGACGACGGTACGCGCGAGATCGTTCAACAAACGTTCGAACGTTACAACGTTACAACGTCCCAACGTTGTTCTGTTCAGGTCATCGACAATCCGTCGCGCATCGTGCCGACGGCGTTGAATCGCGGCGTCCGCCAGGCGCGCGGCGAGATCGTCATCCGTGTCGATGGGCACGCGGTCATCGCGCCGGACTATGTGCGAAGGTGTGTTCACGATCTGGCGAATGTGGACGCGGATTGCGTTGGCGGACCGATTCGCACGCTCGGCGAAACGTGGGCGGCGCGCGGCATCGCGATCGCGCAAAGCTCGCCCTTCGGTGTGGGGAATGCCGCGTTTCGATACGCCCACCGCGCGCAGTATGTCGATACGTTGGCGTTCGGCGCGTACCGGCGCGAGGTCTTTGACCGCGTCGGTTTGTTTGATGAAGAGCTGGTGCGGAATCAGGACGATGAATTCAACTATCGGCTCATTCGCAGCGGCGGCAAAATCTGGCTCGATCCTGCGATTCGTTCGGACTATTTCTCGCGCGCGTCGCTCAGCGCACTGTGGAATCAGTATCTCGGCTATGGTTTCTGGAAAGTGCGCGTGATCCAAAAGCATGGTCGCCCGGCGTCGTGGCGGCACCTCGTGCCCGCCGCGTTTGTGCTCTCGTTTGCGGCGTTGGCGATTCTCAGCATAGTAGAAGAATCGCCGATTCCGGTTCTCGCCGTGATCGCGCTGTACGCGGCGGCTTCGTTGGCGGCATCGCTTGCGCTTGGATTCCGGAAGGGCTGGCGGTACTTGCCGCTGCTTCCGCTGGCGTTTGCGACGATGCACGTGGCGTATGGGGTTGGGTTTCTCTGGGGATGGGTACGCTTTGGATTCAAGCATCCCGTGATTGTCTTACCGCACCAAAAAGAGACGGTCTAGGTGTTCTCGGTTTATCTGCGCTATTGGCTGATTCGTCGGAGAAAAGATGAAGCGCGCGTTTGATTTCGTCATCGCCCTGATTGGATTGCTCATTCTCTCACCTGTCTTCTTGATCGGCGCGGCGGCGATCAAGGCCGACTCGCGCGGACCGGTCTTTTATCGCGGCGAACGGCTAGGGCGCGACGGCAAGCGGTTTCGCATTTTCAAATTCCGGACGATGGTCGCCGACGCCGCCGAGCTGGGAGGTGGAATCACCATCCGCGACGATCCGCGCGTCACGCGGCTGGGTCGCTTCCTCCGCCGCACCAAGATCGACGAACTGCCGCAGCTGATCAACGTCGTCCGC
>DAIDTM010000334.1 GCA_027457205.1 Anaerolineae bacterium
GTTACTACTCAGCCCGCCGTCGTTTGCTCATGTGAACAGGCAAAATTATCCGCGAATAACGCGAATAGCGCGAATGAAAAGAAAAAATTAGCGAAGATTCGCGTGATTCGCGGATAAATCGAACGATGGCTGAGTAGTTACCGAAAAAGTCAAAATGAGAGCACTGGAGGATTTCGATAATTCCAGAAGAAGATGTCAATGGAGAGGCGAAACTCAGGGGAAGCAAAAGGCAAGCAAAAAGTCGGGGCGGGAGTCGAACTCCCGCCCCAAGTTTGTCTACAAGAACCGATACATCCAGTCCGGCGTCAGATTAAAGAAGAATGCGTTGAGCAGTTGGAACTTGTCGGTAACGAAGAGGAGTCCCATCACCAACAGCAGAATGCCGCTGGCGATTTCTATCTTACGCAGGTGCGGGCTGAGTTTTTTCAACCACTGGGTTGCGCTGCACAGACCAAACGCGACAAGAAGGAAGGGGATGCCCAGACCAGCCGCGTAGACCAGCAGCAACCCGGTGCCTTGCAACACCGTCGCTTCCTGCGTCGCCAGCGCGATCACGCCGGACAGCGTGGGTCCGATGCACGGCGTCCACCCGGCGGCGAACGCCATGCCGGTCAACAGCGAGGTCGGATAACCGAGCGGACGATTACGAACCTCGACGCGCGCTTCCTGGTACAGGAACGGAATGCGGACGATGCCGATAAAATGAATGCCGAAAATGATCAAGATCACGCCGGCGATATGCGCCAAGTCGGTTTTGGTTAGGAAGACGGTGAGCACCGACAGCGCGCTCCAGATCGCGACGAAGATCAGCGTAAAGCCGAGCACGAATGCTGCCGCATGCGTGACCGCGTTGCGCCGCGCGGTGACTATGCCCTCCGGCGTCACCGCCGCGCCGCTCAGGTAGCCGATATAGATCGGCACCATCGGCAGCACGCACGGCGATAGAAACGATAACAATCCTGCGAACAAGGCAATCAGAATAGACATTGGTTCAATCCTTCGATGCGGGCGACTCGGCCGAGTCGCCCCTACGAGCGCATCAACGCCGCGCGCACGTCCGCGGTGCGGATCGGTGCGGCGAGCGTCGTGCGATTGTCGATGACTAAAACCGGAATCGTCTCGCGGTAGCGCTCCAGTAGCGCCGCATCGCGCGTGATGTCGATCTCGTCGATCGTCAGATCAAATTCGCGCGCCAAGCCCCGCAGGAGATCGTGCGCGATCTCGCAGAGGTGACAGCCCGGTTTGCTGTAGAGAATCACGCGATGCGTCATTGGTTGATCTTGGCGAACTGCTTGTCGAGAAAATCGTCGGTCATTGGTCCGCCCACGACGATGTCGCGGATCATGCCGCTTTTATCGATAAAGAAACTGGTGGGCAGTCCGTCGATGCGGTACATCGCGCCGACTCGATTTCCCAGATCGCGCACGATGGGAAAATCGACGCGCGTGTCCTTCATAAAGTTGAGCACGCCGGCGTCCGTATTATCGTCTTGATAATTGACGCCGATGATGACCAAGCCCTGGTCTTTGTACTGGTCGTATTTGCGGACGAGCGATGGAAATTCCTCACGACAAGGTCCGCACCAGGTCGCCCAGAAATTGACGATGACCGGATGTCCTTGCAGTTTTGCCAAGTCCACCGCATCGCCGTTCAGCGCTTTCAAATTGATCTCCGGGGCGAGCGCGCCGATCTTGGCGACGGTCGGACGAGCAGAGGTTGCCGCGTTGACTGCGGCGCACGCGCTGAGCAACACCGCCGCCAGCGCGAGGAAGAAGATCGCCCCAACCTGTTTGCGTCTCATGGTCTGTCGCTGCTATTTCTGGTACGATTCGCTCTCAATCGAATCTTTCAGTTGCTTGATCTCGTCGCGCAGATGGTTTTCGCGCCGCCACAGTACAGCGAGATAGCCAAGGATGATGACCCAGATGATCGTATAGCCGTAAAACAGATACGCCAAGTTATCGATTTCGGTTTTCAAATCTTGAAGCGTTACTGGCATGGGTTACTCCGATGGATGCCGCGCGGATCACTTGCGCGTCGCCGCGTCGACCGTCTCTTTCAACGCGTCGATTTCGGCGCGCAGGTCCTTTTCGCGCCGCGCGACCATGAACGCGAATCCCAGGACGAAAATCCAGATCGCGGCAAAGCCGACGAAAAAGTACGACAGACTGCGGATATCGACGATCAGGTCGGGCAGAGTAGGTTGCATCGTATGACCTCGATTAACCGGCTGCCCGCGCGCGGCGGATCGCCGTTAGCTGATCGCGCAGCGTTTCCAGCCGCACGCGCTGCGCCAGCAGATAGAAAAAGAGCAGCAGGAAGGCGATGATGCAGACGACGAGGGTCTGGATCATTTCGGGCGTCAGTCCAAATGTAAACCCTTGCGCGTTTGCCTGAAACAAGACCGGCGAAATTCCGCGCCAGTAGCGCGC
>DAIDTM010000335.1 GCA_027457205.1 Anaerolineae bacterium
CAGCCACACGATGCCGAGGAAGAGGACCGGCAGCGGCACCAAGCCCAGCAAAAACGAACCCGTCGTCGCCGGCATGAACTGCAAGCCCCAGAAGAGCGCGCCGTTGCCCAGCGCGTACGAACTGACGCCGATCAAGACCAGCTTGAGCCACACGCGCGGCGACCGCGCGCGCGGCGTCGCAGCAGCGTTGCGCGCGAGCAGCGGCAGCAGCAGGACAAAGCCGCCAAAATAACGCAAGCCGCCCAGCGTCAGCGGTCCCAGACCGTTCAATCCGATCTTGATCAAGACAAACGTACTTGCCCAAATCACGTTCACCAGCGCGGCTTCCACCAACGCGGTGAGGCGGGAAGGTTTTTCGGCGGCGATAGAGAGGTGCGCGATGGACCACTTCCTTGTCCGGAAACCGGCGCGTTCCGGCTCGCAAAGATGCGGCGATTATAACGCGTTGGCGGTTGGCGCGCAAATCCGCCGCTATCCGTGGTGATTGCACACATCTCTGTGGCGCGTGGCGCAGGCGGCTCGTGGCGCAGGCGGCTCGCCTGCGGGCTAGCACCCCGCGCTACAGCAATTGTATGCAAGCACCGCCGCTATCCCGCTTGACTATTCCGACGGAAATCATTATCATTCAGGCAACTTTAGACGCGTACGACGATAAGGAGTCTGCCTTGCCCCGAATTTTTTTTGCAACTGACATTCACGGCTCCGACATCTGCTGGAAGAAATTCCTCAACGCGGGCAAATTCTACGATGTCCCCATTCTCATCCTCGGCGGCGACATGACCGGCAAGGCGCTCGTCCCGATCCACCCGCGCGGCGACGGCACCTACAAAGCCACCCTGCTCCAACAAGAATTCATTCTCAAGAACGAAGACGAAGTGCGCGATATGGAACGACGCGTCGCCAGCCGTGGCTATTATCCGTTTCGCACGACGCCGGAGCAACTCGCCGAATTTGAAGCCGACCCGGCTAAAGTGGATGCGTTCTTTCATCGCCAAATGCTGAACGTGGTCGAGCGATGGATGGCGTTAGCCGACGAACGCCTGGCGAATTCCGGCTTGCGCTGTTTCGTTTGCCCCGGCAACGACGACTCCGCCGAGATCGACGACGTGGTGCGACACTCCAAGACGGTCGAGCTTGCCGAAGGCAAATGCATCGACCTGGGCGATGGCTTTTCGATGGTCAGCACCGGCTGGTCGAACATTACGCCGTGGAAGACGTTCCGCGAAGTCACGGAGCCGGAACTGGCAAGCCACATCGAAGCGATGATCCCGGCGAACGCCGATATGCGTAAGATGGTGTTCAATTTTCACTGCCCGCCCTACGGCTCGAATTTGGACGAAGCGCCGGAGGTGGATGAGAATCTGAACGTGAAAGAAGCCGGGCGCTCGCTGATTCCGGTCGGCAGCACCGCCGTCCGCGATGCGATTATGAAATATCAGCCGCTCCTTTCGCTGCACGGTCACATTCACGAAGGCAAAGGCACGGCGCGACTCGGCAAAACCTTGTCGATCAACGCCGGCAGTCTGTACGAGCAAGGCGTGCTGCAAGGCGTGCTGGTCGATCTCGATCCGCGCAAAGGCATTCGCAGTTACTCGCTGACGACCGGGTGACCACTCGATGCACACTCCCCGGTCGAAGACGGCGCGCAAGCGGGGCAGGGTGAGGGTAAGGAGGTGATGATTATCGGCAGACGCGACCCATCGATCCACTGACACCGATGATTCGCCGTTGTTCTCAAACGAAAGGAGATTCGTATGTCCACGCAAAGTATGCCGGCAGGACGCGCCGCGGCGCCCGAATCGACTCTGTTTTTGCGCAAGGCAACCGGTTTGGTGCGTTCGTGGTCCGTGTTCGACGCGTTTATCTACGCGTTCTTTTCGATCAACCTCGTCACGCTCGGTTTGTACATCATCAGCCAGATGTGGTACCTCGACGGCGGATTGATCCCGACGCTCATCATCAGCGCCATCATCATCCTCTCCGAGGTGGTGGTCTATGCCGGATTGATTGCGGTGATGCCGCGCGCCGGCGGCGATTACGTCTGGCAAAGCCGTATTCTCGGCGGCGGCATCGGTTTCGTGCTCGCCGTCACCGGCTGGTGGTTTATCCTCTGGTTGTGGACGCCGCTCTACGCCGATATGCTGCGGCAAGTCTTTTTCGTTCCCCTCCTCGCCGTGCTCGGCTTCAAGGACGGCGCGAACTTTTTCTCCTGGGACCCCAATGGCTGGATGATCGTCTCCGTGCTCATGCTCGTTTTCGTCACCGTCGTCATCGCGCTGGGAATGAAAACCTACGCGCGGATGCAAAAGTTCTGCTTCTGGGTCGGCAACGCTGGTTTGGCGGTCGTGGCGCTCTTCCTGCTCTTCGGCAGCCCGGAGGCGTTCAAAGCCGGACTGGAAGCGAACGCGACGCAGTTGTTCGGCGCAGCGCCCGGCGTTTTCGACGCGACGATCAAGGCGGGGCAAGCCGCCGGCGCGGCGGCGCAGCTGTGGGGCGGCTCGCTCGGCGCGATCTTTCTCGCGATGCCGTATATCGTCTGGTTCAACCTCTACCCGAACTGGGGCGCGACGCTGTACGGCGAAGTCAAGGGCGCGAGCGATTTCAAAAAGAATCTCTCCGGCATGGCGTACGCGCTCATCGTCACCACGGTGATGGCGGTCGTGCTGTTTCTGCTCATCGACAAGACGATCACCTGGAATTTTATGAACAACGCCAACGCGGCGTACTGGGCGTATCGTCTGGATACCACCGGCAAAGTCGCCGTGCCGCCGCTGAACGTCTGGCCCTATCCGGCGCTGCTGGCGATGTTCCTGACCGACAATCGCATTCTCCAGTTCGTCGTCCTCCTGGCGATGAGCATGTGGTTCTTCGGCTGGGCAGGCACGATCTTCCTCTCCTCGACGCGCGTCATTTTTGCCGCCGCGTTTGACCGCCTGCTGCCGGAAAAGGTCGCGGAGGTGGACGCGCGCACGCGCACGCCGATCTACGCGCTGCTTCTAATGGTGGTGCCAGGTTTGATCGTCTCCGCGCTCTACGTCTACAATCTGCTGAATTTCCAGAGTCTGATCCTCGCCGCCGTCGTCGTCATTGCCATCACCTATCTCGGCTCGGCGATTGCCGCGATCGTGCTGCCGTACACCAAAAAGGATTTGTACGAGGCGTCGCCGATCGCCAAATACAAGATCGCCGGCATTCCGACGATCACGGTCGCCGGCGTCATCTTTACCGCGTTCCTGCTGTTCCTGCTGTTTGAAAGGCTGCTGGACCCGAACGCGCTGTACGGGATCGGCTACAGCATCAATCCGAACGGCGCGAAGAATATCACCTCGCTCGTTTTTATGGGCGCGCTGTACGTCATCGCGCTGGTCATCTACTTTGCCGCCAAATCCTACCGCAAGAGTCACGGTGTGGACATTGACAAGATCTATAAGGAAATCCCGGTGGAATGATGCGTGTTACGTGACGAGTGACTCGTGACGGATTTTTCTCGTCACTCGTCACTTGTCAGTCGTCACTTTTCTCATGCCTGATCCAATTCGCGAAGACATTCAGGAAGAAGCCCTGCGTATCGTGCACGCTGGCGATGCGCAGGGAATTCTGTTGCGATTACTCGGCGGGCTGGCGATTCGCATCCACGCGCCGAGCGCGTCGCACCGCGCGCTGGCGCGATCGTACCCGGACATTGATTTTGCCACGCCGGTCCGCCGCGCGCAGTTGGTCGAAGCGCTGTTCGTCGATCTGGGTTACGAGCCGAACAAAACGTTCAACCTGTTCAACGGCGACTCGCGGCTCTTGTTCTACGATATGGCGCACAGCCGGCAGATCGACGTGTTCATCGGCGGCTTTGAAATGTGCCACCGCCTGCCGATCACCGAACGGTTGTCGCTCGAGCCGCTGACGCTGCCGCTCGCCGAACTGCTGCTGACGAAGCTCCAAATCGTCCAGATGAACGAGAAGGACGTGCGCGATATTTGCGCGCTGATTCTCGATCATCCGTTTGGCGACACGGACGCCGAGACGATCAACCTGCCGCGCATTGCCGGATTGTGCGCGGAGGACTGGGGCTTGTGGCGAACGATCACGCTCAGCGCGGACAAGGTGCAGAATCTGCTCGACGAGTACCATCTGGAGCCGGCAGACAAGGCGACCATCATCTATCGACTCGATATTTTGCGGCACGCCTTGCTCGATACGCCCAAGTCGCTCAAGTGGAAAATGCGCGCGCGGATCGGCGACAAGATGCCGTGGTACGAACTGCCGGAAGAAGTGAAACGCGGTTGAAAGACTGACCGCTCGGAGTCTTGAATGAAGGAAAACAAATCCCTCCGCCGCGAGCGCGACAAGCTCCCCACGGCGGAGGTCGTCTGTTTCGGAATGATCATTCCGTCGATCGTGATGATCGTCGAAGAGTTTCCCGCGCACAACACCGGCGCGCTGGTGAGCCAGGTGCACGAACTGATCGAAGACGACGCGGCGATCATCGCGTGCCTGCTGCGCGGCTGGAAGGTTCGCAGCGGGTTGATCGGCACCGCGCTGGGAAACGACGCGCGCGTACGACAGACCGCGCGCAAACTCAAGCAGCTGGGCGTGCTCGGTAAAGCACGCTTGTCCAACGCCTTTGCCACGCCGTACGAAGTCGATGTGTCCGACCGCACCGGGCATCGCACGTACTTTTGGCAGCGCGAGCCGCGCGTGCTGGACACGCTCGACACCGCCGACCTATCGCTACTCTGCGGCGCGCGATTCCTCTACGTGGACTGGTACGACGGCGACCACATCCTGCGCGCCATGAACGAGGCGGCGCGATTGAATGTCCCGGTCTTTTTGAATCTCGAACATGGACACCACGACCCGCGCCTGCTGCGCGAGTACGTCCGCCGCGCGCGTGTCGTACAAGCCAGCACCGACGCCGCGCAGCGCGAAGGCGATCCCTTCGCCGTCGCGCGCACGCTCCTCGACGCGGGCGCGGAGATCGCGCTCGTCACGCTTGCCGCCGACGGCTGCGTTGCTGCGACGCGCGACGAAATGCTGCGCGCGTACGCGCCGGTCGTGCAGGTCGTGGACGGCTGCGGCGCGGGCGCATCGTTCTCCGCCGGTTTTATGTACGGGCAACTGCGCGGCTGGAATCTGGACGAGTCCGTCCGGTTCGCGATTGCGGCGGGTTCGTTCAAATGTACGCGCGTCGGCGTCGATGCGCTGCCGATCAAAGAGATCGACGCGCTGGAACCCCTCGTCCGCGTCGAACGCGCTCGACCGTAGAGGCAGAAAGTCGCTTGGCAGTTTTCCCCGGTGAGTATACACTTCTCTGCAGTGCAGGCAGCTCGCCTGCGGGCTGGCAGCCCGCGCCACACCACTTGACAACCCCTTCCATTGGTGGTATTTTCCTTGCAACAAATGGTATATACCAATCCATTTGGGCAAGGAATCATGGCGATCACCGCTCCTATTCAACCCTCCATCGGTCGTCTCACCACAGCAGCGCCGCTGTACAGTCAGATTGCCGAGCGGCTGACCGACCGCATCAAAACCGGCAAACTGACGCCGGGCGCGCGCCTGCCATCCGAGCGCGAGTTGAGCGAATCGCTCGGCGTCAATCGGATGACGCTGCGCCAGGCGCTGCATCTGCTGGAAACGCAGGGGCTGCTCGTCCGCCGTCAGGGCGCGGGCACCTACGTCGCCGAGCCGGTGATCGAGCGGCAAGCCGGCAAGCTGTTCTCGTTCACGCGCGGCATCGCGCGGCGCGGCTACAAGCCCGGCGGAAAGATCGTACGATTCGAACAGCACCCGGTCGACGAGGCGGCGGCGCGAAACCTCAAACTGCGCGCGGGCGCGGCGGTCTATGACTTGCATCGCCTGCGCTTCATCGGCGAGGAGCCGGTGATGCTGGAGCGATTCATCATCCCGGTCAACCTCTTTCCCGGTCTGGAGCAGCACGACCTCGCGAACCATTCGATGTACGAGGTGATGGAGAAGGAGTACGGCGTGATCGTTCAGCAAGCGCGGCAGAGTCTGGAGCCGGTCATTGCGGACAAGTCCACCGCGCGGTGGCTCGGCATCCGGAAGGGCGCGCCGCTGATGCTGGAACGCCGCGTCTCGTTCGACCGGGATGATCGCCCGATCGAGTACGGCAGCGATCTGTACCGCGGCGACCGTTTTCGGTTCGTGACCGAGATGGCGTCGCTGGAACTTTGACGAAAGACGAACGACCGACGACGGATGTTTCCGTCTTTCGTCTTCCGTCATTCGTCTAAACGAGGGAAACGAATATGCAATTCGCGCAACTGCTGACCGAAGAACAAGTCCAGCGCGTGCACGACGCGTCGCTCGAAATCCTCGAAGACGTTGGCTTGCTCGTACGGAACGAAAAAGCCAAGACGATTTTCCAGAAGCATGGCTGTAACCTCGACGCGGAAACGGAGATCGTCAAGTTTCCGCGCGCGGTCGTCGAAGAGTACCGCAAGTCCTTTCCGCCCAAGTTCACCTTTTGCGCGCGCGATCCGCAGTACGACAAGACGCTGCCGGATGACAGCCCGGTCATCGTCACCGGTTCGTCCGCGCCCAATATGCTCGATCCGGTGACCGGCAAGGAACGCCGCGCGTTTTCAGACGACATCGCGCGCATCGCGCGCGTCATCAACGAACTGCCCGGCTACGACGTTTTTTCGATTTCCACGCTGGCGGAAGACGCGCCGCTGGATCGCTTCACCATCACGCGCCTCTATCCGACGATCAAGAATTGCGTCAAGCCGATTCGCTGCAGCGCGCTGAACCCGGCGGACGCGGAACAGATCTTGCAGCTCGGCGCGCTGGTCGCGGGCAGCGCGGCGGCGTCCCGCGCGCACCCGTTCATCACGCACCACTATTGCCCCGTCGTCTCGCCGCTCACGTTCGATTTTGATTCTACCGAAATGCTGATCTATTTCACCGAACAAGGACTGCCCTCGTTCGGGACCGTCGTCCCCAACGGCGGCATGTCGTCGCCGCTGACACTGCTGGGCACGCTGACGCAGGGCAATGCGGAATTTCTCGCGTGGTCGGTGCTGATGCAGATGGTGCGCCCCGGCACGCCGCTGATCTATTCATACCTGCCGACGATTGCGGATATGCGGCGCGGCTCGTATGCGCCGGGCGCGATCGAATGCGGCATGTTGTCGATGGGCGCGACGCAGCTAGCGCATTTTTACAACGTGCCGAACGGCGGCTATATCGGCTTGACCAACGCCAAGATCAACGACGCCCAGTCGGGCTATGAGAGCGGCATGTCGAACGTCGCCGCGCTGCTCGCCGGCGCGGACATGTTCAATATGGGCGGCTTGCTCGACGCGCTGATGTGTTTCGATTTCGCCAAAGCCGCGATCGACGACGAGATCGCGCTGATGATGAAGCGACTCCAGCGCGGCTTTGAGTTCAGCGACGAGAATTTCGCGCTAGACGACATCAAGGAAACGGGACCCGGCGGCATGTTCATCGACCGACCGCGCACGTACGAATTGATGAAGTCTACGATGTTCTTGTCGGAAATCGCCGACCGCGACGCGCGCAATCGCTGGGAAAAGCTGGGCGCGAGCGACGCGCAGGCGCGCGCGATGAAACGCGTGCGCGAGATTCTCATCGCCGATCATCCGTCGCTCATTTCGCCGGACGTGGACGCGCGCGTGCGCGCCGCGTTCCCGGATTTGCCGGCGGGCGACTGCGTGCCGCCGAAGGAGTGGGCAAAGGAATTGCAGCCCGCGTGATTGGCAAAGCGTGAGTCGTGATGCGTGAACTGTCACGCATTACGTTTCACGTCACACGCCACAATAATATCGGAGTCATCAAGTCATTATGCAATCTCAAGCCAGAGTCGTTATCATCGGCGGCGGCATCGCCGGATGCAGTCTCGCCTATCACCTCGCCGAATTGGGCTGGACGGATGTCGTCCTCGTCGACAAGGGCGAGCTGACCAGCGGCGCGACGTGGCACGCCGCCGGCATCGTCACCGTCTTTCACACCTCGCCGAGTCTGATGCGAATGAGAAAGTACAGCATGGATCTGTACAAGAAACTGCAAGCCGACGGCGGCGAGCAAATCGGCTGGCGCACGACCGGTAGTCTGCGCGTCGCATCGACGCCGGAACATTTTCAATTCCTGAAACGCCAAGTGAGCCAAGGCAAAGCGATCGGACTCGATCTTGAAATCATCTCGCCGCAGGAAGCCCAGAAACTTTTTCCGGAGATGTCGATTGACGGCGTGTTCGGCGCGATGTATCTGCCGGGCGACGGCTATCTCGATCCGAGCGGCGTGGCGTACGAACTGGCGCGGCGCGCGAAACTGCGCGGCATCAAGGTCCACACTGGCGTCCGCGTGACGGGAATCGAGCGCGGGACGAAAGGTGAGGTACGCGCGGTCGTAACCGACCAGGGCACGATCAACACCGAGATCGTCGTGTGCGCCGCCGGGATGTGGGCGCCGCGCATCGGCGCGATGGTCGGCGTGAATCTGCCGATGACGCCGCTGACGCACCAGCACCTCGCGACCAAAGCGATTCCCGGACACGAGCTGCCGAAAGACACACCGGTCTTGCGCGATCCGGCGAACCTCGTTTATATGCGCGAGGAAGCGCGCGGTTTTCTTATCGGCGGATTCGAGGTGAACCCGGTCGCGCATTTCGTCGATGGCGCGCCGTGGGATTTTACGCAGCAGCTTTTTCCGCCGGACTGGGAACTGTTCGATCCGATCTTGCAGGGCGCGATCCGCCGCGTGCCGATCATCGAGAAAGCGGAAGCGGTGAAACTCGTCAACGGTCCGGAAGCGATCACGCCGGACAGCCGACCGCTGCTAGGACCGGTGCCGGGCGTGCCGGGATTCTACGCCGCCGCCGGTCTATCGCACACCGGCTTTGGCGGCGGCGGCGCGATCGGTCAGATCATGGCGGAGTGGATCGTCGACGGCGAGCCGTCGCAGGACACGAGCGAGTACAACGTGCGGCGCTTTGGCGATATTTATCGCGATCCGAAATTCACCGCCGAGCGCTCGAAGGAATCGTACAAGTATTACTATTTTCTCCGTTTTCCGCACGACGAAAACGAATCGGCGCGTCCGCTGCATCCGAATCCGCTCGACGCGCGCCTGAAAGAACTCGGCGCGGTCTTCGGCGAGAAGAACGGTTGGGAACGCGTCAACTATTTCGATAAAACGTGGCGGCGCGCTGGCGTAGACCAACGCGCGTGGGGCTGGGGTCGTCCCGCGTTCTTCGATCAGGTCGGCGCGGAACATCGCGCGGTGCGCGAACGCGTCGGCATTTTCGAGATGAGTTCGTTCGGCAAGCTCGACGTGCGCGGCAGAGGCGCGCTCGCGCTGCTGCAATCGCTGACCGACAGCAATCTCGACAAGCCGGCGGGACGCGTGACCTACACGCAGATGCTCAACACGCGCGGCGGCATCGAGAGCGACTTGACGATCACGCGCCTCGCCGAGGACCATTTCCGCGTTGTGACCGGCAGCGCGTTCGTCTCGCGCGACCTGGGTTGGATCACGATGCACCTGCCATCGGACGGCTCGGTGCAGGTGAGCGACGTCACGTCGAAATATGCAACAATCGGCATTTGGGGACCGCAGGCGCGCGCCGTGATGCAGGGCGCGACCACGGATGATGTGTCGAACGCCAAGTTTCCCTTTATGACCGCGCAGATGATTTACATTAGCGGTGTGGAAGTGCTCGCGCAGCGCGTGACGTACGTCGGAGAACTGGGCTGGGAATTGTATCCGCCGTTCGAGCGGGCGACGCCGGTGTGGGACGCGCTGATGCGCGCGGGCAAACCGCACGGCATCATGCCCGCCGGCTACAAGGCGCTCGAATCGCTGCGGCTGGAAAAAGCGTACCGCTACTGGACCGCCGACATCACACCGGCGGATAATCCCTACGAAGCCGGCTTGGGCTTTTGCGTGCAGCTCAACAAGGGCGATTTCATCGGGCGCGCGGCGCTGACGAAAATCAAAGCGCAAGGCATCCAGCGCAAACTGGCGACATTGACAATGGATGGAAACTGCGTAATCTATGGCGGCGAAGCCGTGATGCAGGACAGCAAGGTCGTCGGCAGATTGCGCAGCGGCGGATATGGTTACACGGTTGGAAAAAATATCGGCTTGGTTTATCTGCCGCTCGATCTCGCGCGTGAAGGTGTACAATTCAAGGTCGATGTGTTCGGCGAAATGATTCCTGCGCAAGTCACGCCGGATGTGCTGTACGATGCGAAGGGCGAGCGATTGAAAGCGTAGCAGGGAGCAGGATGAGGGCGGATACACAGAACTGGATCGCATCAGCCGAATATGATCTCGAAACGGCTCGCCACATGTTGGCAACTCGGCGTTATATCTACGTCGTCTTCATGTGTCATCTAACGCTGGAGAAAATGCTGAAGGCTCACGTCACCGAAGTAACCCGCTCCATTCCAACAAAGACGCACGACCTGATCTACCTGGTCAAAAAAGCCGGTCTCGAATTGCCCGGATCTTATCTGGATTTTGTCAGCCGAATCAATGCGGCGAGTGTCCCGACGCGTTATCCCGAAGATCTCGAGCGCGCCATCAAAAACTATCCCGACTCGCTTGTGCGAGAATATCTGCGTCAAACGGAGGAGGTTCTGCAATGGCTCAAACGTCACCCCAACTTACAGAAATAATTCAGCGGTACACCGAGCAATTGCAGAAGATGGGAATCAAAGTTGAGCGCGTAATGCTCTTCGGTTCTTACGCGTTAGGCACTCAGCATGAAGGCAGTGACATAGATTTGGTTGTCGTATCATCGGACTGGGCGAGGTACAACGACATCGAAAGACTTGAAACTCTTGGCATCGCGGCTGGGCGCATTCTCGAGCCTGTCGAGGCGGTTGGTTTTACGCCGGAAGAGATCGAAGCGCATCGACTGTCAACTTTCTGGGAAATGATTCTCAATGAGCAAGCGATTGCAGTGTGATTTCTGTTGTATGAATTCTGAAGGAGTACTCAATGACCCACGAAGAAATTCTAAAAGGACTATACGATAATACGATCATCGGCAAGGCGGCGGAAGTGAAGACGCTGACGCAGCAAGGGCTAGACGCAAAACTCGAGCCGGTCGATATGCTGTACAAGGCGCTCTTACCCGCGCTGCAAGAAGTCGGCAAACGATTCGAAGTCGGAGACTTTTTTGTGCCGGAGATGCTGATGTCGGCGAAGGCGATGCAGACCGCGCTCGTCATCCTGCGCCCGCTGCTTGCCGCCAAAGGCGAAAAAACGCTCGGCAAAGTGGTGATGGGCACGGTCAAGGGCGACGTGCACGACATCGGCAAGAATTTGTGTAACATCATGCTCGAAGGCGCGGGTTTTGAAGTGTTTGACCTGGGCGTGAACACACCGCCAGAAAAATTCATCGCCGCAGTGCAGCAGCATCAGCCGGACATCGTCGGCTTTTCCGCGTTCCTCACGACGACGATGCCGATGTTCAAGGTCAACATCGAAGCGCTGAAGAAAGCCGGCTTGCGCGACAAGGTGAAGGTGATGGTCGGTGGCGCGCCGGTGACCGCGGCGTACGCCGAGATCGTTGGCGCGGACGCGTACTGCCCGGACGCGAGTTCGACCGCGCGCAAGGCAAAGGAATTCGTCGGCGCAGCAGGCGCGGTTCCCGGCGGCGCGCTCGCGGACGCGGTTGGCGCGGTCGAGCAGATGATGAGCGTGGTGGAGCCAGAGAGCAGTAAGCAGTAGGCAGTGTTCAGTCAGCAGAAAACTAGGTCCAGTGTTTTCTGCCTACCGCCAACTGCCGACTGCCTACGCTGGGACAACATTAATGGAAACTATCCTCCAGTCAAAGACCAAGACCATCGTCATCAGCCCTGAACATCCTTTTGTGATGATCGGCGAGCGGATCAATCCGACCGGGCGCAAGAAACTCGGCGCGGAAATGGCAGCCGGCGATTTTTCGCGCGTGCGGCGCGACGCGGAGACGCAGGTTGCCGCCGGCGCACAGATGCTCGACGTGAACGCCGGCTTTCCGATGGGCGACGAGCCGACAATGCTCGTGACCGCGATCAAAACGGTGCAGCAAGTAACCGACGCGCCACTTTCAATCGATTCATCGGTGGTCGAAGCGCTGGAAGCCGCACTCGCCGCGTACGAGGGCAAGCCGCTCGTCAATTCCGTCACGGGCGAAGACGAGCGTCTCGAAAAAATCTTGCCGCTCATCAAAAAGTACAACGCGGCGGTCATCGGCATGGCGAACGACGAGACCGGCATTTCGATGGACCCGGAGATTCGCGCCGCCATCGCGGAAAAGATCGTCCGCCGCGCGCAGGATCACGGCATCCCGCCGGCAGACATCATCATCGATCCGCTCGCGCTCACCGTTGCGGCAGACCCCACTGCCGCCAGGGTTACGCTGCAAACGATGCGAATAATCCACGAACATCTCGGCGTCAATATGTCATGCGGCGCGGGCAATATTTCGTTTGGGTTGCCAGAGCGTCCGCCGATCACTGCCGCATTTCTTACGATGGCGATGACGCACGGATTGACCTGCGCGATTACGGACGCGACCAATGAGATGATCCGCTATGCCGTGCGCGCGAGCGACGTGTTGCTGGGACACGACGAGTACGCGGTCAATTGGATTTCCGAGTTTCGACAGAAGAAAGCGGAAGGCAGTAAGCAGTAAACAGCATTCAATGGCAGTGTCCAGTATTTCGTATTGCGTGAGCGATAGGCAGGCAGAAGGAGATACCCATGAGCCAGCCGCAAAATCTATCCGCGAATCCGCCGCCGGGCAAGGAAATCGCGACGCTCGCCGGCGGATGTTTTTGGTGCGTCGAAGCGGTCTTTGACGAATTACGCGGCGTCGAATCGGTCGAGTCCGGCTATGCCGGCGGTACGGTCGCGAACCCGAGCTATCAACTGGTCTGCACCGGCACGACCGGGCACGCCGAAGCCGCGCGCATCACCTTCGATCCAAAAGTGATTTCGTTCAAGCAGATCCTGCAAGTATTCTTCACCGTTCACGATCCGACCACGCTGAACCGCCAGGGCGCGGACGTCGGCACGCAATATCGCTCCGCGATTTTCTACCACAACGAAGAGCAGAAGAAGATTGCCGAAGAGGTCATCCAGGAGATCACCGCCGCGAAACTTTGGGACGCGCACATCGTGACGGAGGTGACGCCGTTCAAGAATTTCTACATCGCAGAGGATTATCATCAGGAGTATTTCGCGAACAATCCCGACCAGGGTTATTGCCGCGTCGTCATCGCGCCGAAGGTGGCGAAGTTTCGGCAACATTATCGCGAGATGCTGAAAAAGTAACCAGTATTCAGTCGTCAGTAATCAGTATGGAACCGCGCAGAGCAAAAACAAGGAAACCGGACAGACTGGATGAGGTTGTTGGCGAGCAGGTCTATTCCGTATGGATAGATATGCTGCGTCGTCTCGTGCCTGAAGGACGAACGCATCGCTTGGCTCCGACAATTGCGGCGATGCTCCAATATGCTGCTGTCGTTGCACTCGGAAAATATGGGGGCGAGCTGCAAGAAGGGACCGTGGCTTACAAACTCATTCGCGCCGATGAAATGGGTCAAGAAGAAGCCGAGGAACTGTTGCTGCCGCTTGTAAAAAGGTTTTTCAAAGACGCGAGTGTAGAATACGCACGAACAAACGCAAGCGGAGAAAGATACAGCGTCGCGGAAGAAACCGTTCGTGAGTACATCAACTGGTTCAACATGCCTTGGGAAGATTAGCTTTGCAAAACCATCTGACGACTGGCGGCTGACGACTGTCGACTCGCAATGAAATTCCAAATCACCTTTCTCCCTCAAAACATTATTACCCACGCGCCGGAAGGGACGACGGTCTTCAACGCGGCGAACTGGGCTGGCTTGGCGATCGACAGCACGTGCGGCGGACGCGGCACGTGCGGCAAATGCAAGGTGCGGATGCTCGCCGGCGCAAACTCGATCACCGACGCCGACCGCAAGTATTTGACGAAAGAGGAACTCACGGACGGCTGGCGGCTGTCTTGCCGCGCGCCAATTCATTCCGAAAGCATTGCTCAAGTGCCGCGCCTGATGACCTCGCCGAAAGCCGCGCTGCTTGGCTACGGTCGCCACGTCGCCATCGATCCGAACGTCGCAAAAGTTTTCCTTGAATTGTCCGAACCGACGCTGGAAGACCAGCAGCCCGATCTCGCGCGCGTCGTCGCCGCTTTGGACAAGGAAGGTTACGCGGTGCGCGCCGATCCGGCGGTGTGGCGCGCGCTCCCCAAAATGCTGCGTCAAAACGATTGGCGCGTGACGGCGGTTGTCGTCGGCGATGAATTGATTGCAGTCGAAGGCGGCGACACGCGCGACCGCGCACACGGACTCGCGCTCGATATCGGTACGACGACCGTGGTGGGCGCGGTGGTGGACTTGAACACCGGCGCAGTCGCGGCAGTGCAATCGACGCTGAACGGTCAAGCGCCATTTGGCGCGGACGTGATCTCGCGCTCCAGTTATACGATGACCGAAGCGGACGGACTTGCCACGCTGCAAACGCGGATTGTCGATACGATCAATACCTTGCTCGATCAACTCCTCGCCGCGTCCGGCGTCGCGCGCGAAAATATCTACGAAGCGGTCGCGGTTGGCAACACGACGATGCTGCACCTGTTGCTTGGCATCGACCCGGAACCGATTTCCGTTGCGCCGTTCATTCCGGCAATTGAAGACGCCGTCACGCTGCCGGCGTCCGAAATCGGTTTGCGACTGCATCCGCAGGCGCGTCTCAGCACGCTGCCGCATCTCGGCGCGTATGTCGGCGCGGACATTGTCGCCGGCGTGCTTGCCACCGGTCTCGCGCGCGAACGCGACGAAAAACTGCGGCTGTACATCGACGTGGGCACGAACGGCGAAATCGTGCTGGGTTCGTCGAAGAAAACATTGGCGACCGCTGCGCCGGCGGGTCCGGCATTTGAGGGCGCGCAGATCAAATGCGGAATGCGCGCGAGCGATGGCGCGATCGAAGGTGTGCAAATCGACGACGACGTGCGTCTGCAAATTATCGACAATGCGCCGCGCCCCATCGGCATTTGCGGATCAGGGTTGGTCGATGCCGTCGCGGAGTTGGTGCGTGTCGGTCTCGTGGATGCGACGGGCAGACTGATGCGCCCGGCAGACGCGCGCGGGCATTTTTGCGACGCGCTCGTCAATCGTTTGATCGAAGAGAATGGTGTGCGCGCGTTTCTGCTCAGCGCGCCTGAGGATAACATCGTCCTGACGCAGCCGGACATTCGCGCGCTGCAATTCGCCAAAGGCGCGAGCGCCGCCGGCGTCGATGTGCTGATGGCGCGGCTCGGCATTACCGCGCAGGACTTGCACGAGGTGCTGCTCGCCGGTTCGTTCGGCTCGTACATCAATCCCGCGAGCGCGCGCACGATTGGTCTCGTACCCTGGGTGCCGGTCGAGCGTATCGTCGCGGTTGGCAATGCTGCCGGCGAAGGCGCGAAGATCGCACTGCTATCGTTCCGCGAGCGCGAAGCCGCGAACCGGATTCCGGAATTTATTGAATACGTCGAGTTGTCCGGGCGTCCAGAGTTCAACGATATTTTCACCGAGGCGCTGGCGTTCCCAACAGCGACGAAGGACGAAAGACGGACGACGGAATAATTCAGTCCTCCGTCCTCCGTCTGGGGTTTTGCAATGCACCTGCTCAACGAAAAATCAGTTACCGCCAGAGTACTCGACCGCGTGCTTTTGCCGGTCGAAAAAATCAGCAAGCAAGTCGTCTTCGATTGCCGAATGTGCGGGCAGTGTATTCTCCACGAGACCGGCTTGACCTGTCCGATGCGCTGCCCGAAAAACGAACGCAACGGACCCTGCGGCGGCGTGCACCCGAACGGAAACTGCGAGGTTTTCCCGGACAAACCATGCGTGTGGGTGCAGGGCATCGAACGCGCGCAGCGATTGCCGCTGTGGCGCGAACACATCGGCGAGCTGCATCCGCCAGTCGATTGGCGATTGAAGGACACGTCGTCGTGGATCAACTTGTTCACCGGGCGCGATCAGATACATCCCAAGGGCTGGGATGCAGGCAATGGAAACAAGTGATCGCCCGCTGCGCGCGGGCAGCCGGCTTGAGCGCGTGCTGCGCGCCGGCTTGTTCGCCGTCACCGCGGAGCTAAATCCACCTGACAGTTCCGATCCACAGCAAGTCTACGACGCTGCGCTGGTCTTGTCCGAAGTGGCAGATGCGATCAACGCGACCGATGCGTCCGGCGCGAACACGCACATGTCGAGTCTGGGGTTGTGCGCGGTGCTGCTACGCGCCGGCTACGAAGTCGTGATGCAAATGTCGTGCCGCGACCGCAACCGCATCGCGCTGCAAGGCGATCTGCTGGGCGCATCCGCGCTCGGCGTGAAGAACGTTTTGTGTCTCACCGGCGACGACGTGACCGCGGGCGACCAGCCGGAAGCCAAGCGCGTTTTCGATTTCGATTCGATGCACCTGCTCCGCACCGCAAGAATTATGCGGGATCAAGGTATGCTGCTCAGCGGGCGCAAGCTCACCGTGCCGCCGCGCGTTTTCCTCGGCGCAGCCGAAAATCCATTCGCGCCGCCAATCCGCTGGCGCGCGCAGCGGTTGGCAAAGAAGGTGGAGGCGGGCGCGGACTTTATTCAAACGCAGTACATCTTTGACGTGAACGTCTTTCGCGAGTTTATGGCGCACGCGCGCGACCTGGGCTTGCCCAAACGAGTCTACATCCTCGCGGGCGTTGGACCTCTCAGGTCGCCGAAAGCCGCCGAGTTTATGCGCGCGCACGTCCCTGGCGTCGTCATCCCGGATTCGATCATCGAGCGGCTGAAGAAAACGCCGCGCGAACACTGGCAAGAAGAAGGCATGAACATCTGCGTCGAAATCATTCAGCAGGTGCGCGAGATCGAAGGTGTCGCCGGAGTGCACGTGATGGCGTACCGGCAGGAGCACGTCGTCGCCGAGATCATTCACCGCGCGGGGCTTTTCCCGCGCATCTCGCCGGCGACCGTCGAAGCGCAGAAAAAATCCGCCTATGCCCCGCTCGCGCGATGAAACGCTCGCGATCCTGCGCGGTCGACGCGTCGCGCGCCTGCCGGTGTTCAGCGGCTTGCCGAGTCTGACCGCGTCGGGGCTGCAATCCGTGGGTGTGCGTTACAGCGAATCGCACACCGACGCGGCGAAAATGGCGGCGGCGGCGGCAAGCACGTACGAGTTGTTCGGTTTTGAATCGGCGGTCGTCCCGTTCGATTTGTGCGTCGAAGCGGAAGCGCTCGGCTGCGGCGTCGATTTTCAAACCGACGTGGAAATCTTTCTCGCGCCGGTGGTCGACAAGCCGCTGGCAACATTCGATGGTAACTTGCCTGAAAACGCGGCGCGTGCGGGACGCATTCCGCTGGTGGCAGACGCGATCCGCCGACTAAAAGCCGGCGTGGGGCGCGAGATCGCGATCGGCGCGTGGGTGCCGGGTCCGTTCACGCTGGCGTGGCAGCTTTTCGGCGCGGACGGATGGCTCGGCGCGTTGCAGGACGCTGACCGCGCGGCGCGAATGCTCGAATCGCTCGCCGATTTTCTCGCGCGGGTCGCCGGGCATTATCGCGACGCCGGCGCGGATTTCATCACCGTCCACGAAATGGGCGGCTCGCCGCAGGTGACGGGTCCCGGCAGATTCCACGGACTCGTGCAGCCCGCGCTGCGGAGATTGCTCAGCGCGATGGAATCGCCCACGGTTTTGAGCGTCTGCGGCGACACGAATGCAATCGTGCGCGATCTCGCCGCGTGCGGCGCGGATGCGCTCAACGTCGATCACCGCAACGATCTCGCGCGGACGCGGCGACTGCTCGGACCGCGCGCCGTCCTGCTCGGCAATTTCGATCCGGTCGGCGTCTTGAGTCAAGGCACGCCCGAGCGCGTTGCAGAAACCGTCGCGGCAATTACGCGAGCCGGCGCGAGCGCGATCTGGTCCGGCTGCGATTTGTATCCGGAGATTCCGGACGAAAATATGCGCGCGCTGATCGCATCCGCGAATCTTCCCAAATAGAGAAAGAGCCGATTCGCGTGATTCGCGGATCCAACTGGAGACGTAATGGAAAAAACATTTCTCGACCGACTGAACGCCGGCGAAATCCTCGTCGCCGACGGCGCGACCGGCACCAACTATCAAGCGATGGGAATCGAGATCGGTGTGCCGCCGGAGGAATGGGTTTTCGATCAGCCGGAGAAGGTACTGGCGCTCCACCGCGCGTTCGTCGATGCCGGCTCGGACATTATCTTGACCGATACGTTCGGCGGCACGCGCCTGCGGATGCGCGATTCGAAATACGCCGACCGCGCGCCGGAACTCAATCGCCGCGCGGCGGAACTGGCGCGCCAAGCCGCGTTGACGCGCGCAGGCGTCCTCGTCGCGGGATCGATGGGACCGACCGGGATGCTGATGGAGCCGTTCGGCGAGTTGACGCACGATGCGGCGGCAGATGCCTACGCGGAGCAAGCCGCCGCGCTGACCGAAGGCGGCGTCGATTTTCTTCTGCTCGAAACGTTCTTTGCGCTCGCCGAAGCGCAAGCCGCAATCGAGGGCGTCCAGCGCGCGAGCGCGCTGCCGCTCGTCGTCTCGTTCAGTTACGATCAGGGCACGCGCACGATGATGGGACTGGGACCGACCCAAGTCGTCCGAGCGATTGCGCCGCTCGGCGTCGCCGCGATCGGCGCGAACTGCGGCAAGTCGCTCGACGCGATGGAACAGATCGTCAAGGAAATGGCGGCGCTGAAAACCGGTATTCCGTTGTGGATCAAACCGAACGCCGGTCTGCCGCGGATGGACGGTGACATCGCGCGCTATGACACCGCGCCGGCGACGATGGCGGAGTACACGACGCGCTATATCGATGCCGGCGCGCAGATCGTCGGCGGATGCTGCGGCAATTCACCCGCGCACGTCGCCGCGATGGCGCGCGCAGCGAAGCACGCGCAACCAATGTAAGCCGTTCGTTAGGATTCGTTTAAGGAAGCATTACAGGCAACGCGCGTTTCTCCTCTTGACATGTACCAGACAATGATGCTACACTAGCCAGCGAAAGTTTAGAATCCCGGCGCTCGTCGCCGTGTCGATAGCGGCATTCGCGGAAAGTTGCACTCGCTCTTGATCGAGAAAGACGAACATGCAATTGTTACGGGAACCACGATGAGGTGCGCCTCTTTGACTCGCCGTCGAGTCGATTCAGCCATTCCGACCACCGCACGTCAATCGGCGTACGTTGAATCCGCGCGCTCGAATAGCTCGCGCACGCGCCACCACATTTGAATTTTTTCACCGGCAGACGATAACGAATCGCTCTGCCTTTTTGCATTCTCCGCTTGAGGAGGTGATTGCCTATGGATTAGCCAACCCGTATCGTTTACTTTGACACTCAGAAAAGCCAATTTTTCGGGAGGAGAAGAATGTTCGAAAATCGAAAACGCATTGCGTTACTGATGTTGATCCTCGCTCTCGTGGTGATCGCGGCAGCCTGCGCGCCCGCGCCGACACCGGCGCCGACGGCGGCTCCGCCCACGGCAGCTCCGGCGCAACCGACCAGCGCACCCGCACCAACCACCGCTCCCGCGCCGACCAGCGCGCCAGCACCAACCACCGCGCCAGCTCCGACTTCCGCGCCGGCAGCAACTACCGCGCCGACCGCAGCCACAACGAGTATGGACGCGTTGGTCGCCGCAGCCAAAGCAGAAGGTCAATTGACCGTTATCGCGTTGCCGCACGACTGGTGCGATTATGGCGATATGATCAGCCAGTTCAAAGCCAAGTACGGACTCACCGTCAACGAACTCAACCCGAACGGTTCGTCGGGTGAAGAGTTGCAAGCCATCGTCGCCAACAAAGACAACAAAGGACCTCAAGCACCTGACGTGGTCGATGTGGGCTTGGGCTTTGGTCCACAAATGGTCAGCCAGGGACTGGTCACCCCATACAAAGTATCGACCTGGGACACGATTCCCGCCAGTGCCAAAGATGCCAATGGCTACTGGTACGGTGACTATTACGGCGTGATGGCGTTCGAGGTCAACTCGGACGTGATCAAAACCCCACCGCAAGACTGGCCCGATCTGCTGAAACCGGACTATAAGAACGCGGTCGCGCTCTCCGGCGATCCGCGCAGCGCTGCTCAAGCCATTCAAGCAGTGTTCGCCGCCGGTCTCTCCGCCGATAAGGGAGACATCGCTGGCGCCGGGCAAGCCGGGCTGAATTTCTTCTCGCAGCTGAACAAAGCGGGTAACTTCGTTCCCGTCATCGGCAAGACCGGCACCGTGGCGAAAGGCGAAACACCGATCTCGCTCACGTGGGACTATCTCTCGCTCGCCGATGCGGACACGCTCAAGGGCAATCCCAAGATCACGACCGTCGTGCCCACGAGCGGCGTCGTCGCCGGCGTCTACATCCAGGCGATCAGCGCGTATGCGCCGCACCCGAACGCCGCCAAGCTCTGGATGGAGTACCTCTACTCGAATGAAGGACAGTTGACCTGGCTGAAGGGTTACTGCCACCCCATTCGTTACAACGACCTGGCGTCCAAGAACCTGATTCCGGCTGACCTCGCGGCAAAGTTGCCGCCGGCGGCAAACTACGCCAAAGCCGTTTTCCCGACCCTGGACCAGCAAGCCGCCTACAAAGACATCATCACCAAGAGCTGGGACAGCGTCGTCGGCGCGAATGTGAAATAGCGTTCTCACCTCGCCCTCCCCCGCGCGGCGGGGGAGGGTCTGGGAGAGGATTGGAGTGTCTCAATATGGCAGAAGCAGCGCCGGCTCGAACTCGTACGAATCTGTTGGATCGATCTGCGCGGATGAACGGACTGCTGGCATGGCTGGGTGTAGCGCCATTCTTTCTCTTCGCGATCCTTTTCCTGCTGTGGCCCTCCAGCTCTTTGATCATCGGCGGTTTCCAGGATCCGGCTGGCAATTTCACGCTCAAGAACATCGGCGATCTGTTTACGCCGAGCATCATGAATTCGTACGCCCTGAGCATTCAGATCAGCGCGGTCACGGCGATCGCCGGCGCGCTCTTCGGATTCTTGCTCGCGTACGCCGCCATTCTCGGCGGATTGCCGCGCTGGATTCGCACGGCATTGATGACGCTGTGCGGCGTCGCCTCTAACTTTGCCGGCGTCCCGTTGGCATTCGCGTTCATCGCCACCCTCGGACGCACCGGCTTTCTCACCGCTCTATTCGTCAATGTCTTGGGGATCAACATCTACAACCTGGGATTCAACCTCTATAATTTCTGGGGGCTTGCCCTGACTTATATGTATTTTCAATTTCCGTTGATGGTACTGATCATGGCGCCCGCGCTCGACGGACTCAAACGCGAATGGCGCGAAGCGTCGGAAAATATGGGCGCAAGCTCGTTTCAGTACTGGCGTTACGTGGCGCTGCCGATTCTCCTGCCCGCGCTGCTCGGCGCGGTCATCCTGCTCTTTGGCAATTACTTCGGCGCGTACGCGACCGCGTATGCACTGACGGGCGGCACGCTGCCGCTGATCACCATTGGCATTGGGCAGCAAATCGCGGGCAACGTGTTGTACAATCCGAACCTGGGCTATGCGCTTGCGCTGGGCATGATCGTCATTATGGCGGTTTGCATCGGCGGATACACCTGGCTCCAAAGCCGCACGGCGAGGTGGCTACGATGAAGAAGATCAATTTCTGGGCGTGGCTCTGGATCGTCCTGGGCGCGGTGTATTTCTTTCTGCCGTTGTACGGAACGCTGGACTTTTCGCTGCGCGAACAGCGCGGCGTCCTGAGTTTCCTCGCGTACCAAAACGTGCTGAACGATCCGCGCTTTCGCGATTCATTCACGTTTTCGACGCTGATGGCGGTGGCGACCATCATCGTCGGTTTGTTGCTCATCGTTCCGACGGCGTACTGGGTTCATCTGCGATTGCCGCAGGCGCGCCCCATCGTCGAGTTCATCACGCTGCTGCCGTTCGTCGTCCCGGCGATCGTGCTCGTCTTTGGCTTTATTCGAATTTACAGCGGTCCGCCGCTCGCGCTGACGAACAGCACAACCACCACCAACGCTCTGCTGATGTTCGGCTACATGGTGGTTGCGCTGCCGTACACGTACCGCTCTGTCGACGCGGGGCTACGCGCGATCGACGTGCGGACGCTCACCGAAGCCGCGCAGAGTCTGGGCGCGGGCTGGTTCACGATCCTGTTTCGCATTATCTTTCCCAATCTGCGCGTGGCGCTGCTCAGCGGCGCGTTTCTGACCTTTGCGATTGTCGTCGGCGAGTTTACGCTGGCTAACTTGCTGAATCGTCCCGCGTTTGGACCGTATATGGTGCTGCTCGGTCAGGATCGGGCGTACGAGCCGGCGGCGCTGTCGATCATGAGTTTTGCGCTGACCTGGGCAGCTATCGGCTTGATCCAGTTGTTGAGCCGCGGCGCGCCGGAACAAAGTCAATTGGGCGGAGTGCACTAAAACAGCGAACAGTCGGATGACGGATTCCGGTGGGCTGTTCACTGATTACTGATGACTGGAGCTACAATGGCTTTCCTTGAACTCACCAACGTACGCAAAAGCTTCGGACAGGTGAATGCAGTTGAATCGTTTGACTTGAAAGTGGAACGCGGCGAGTTGGTATCGTTCCTGGGACCCAGCGGCTGCGGCAAGACGACGACGCTGCGTATGATCGCCGGCTTTGAGATGCCGACCGACGGCTCGATCACCATCAACGGCGCAGACATCACCTACGTCCCGCCGAACAAGCGCAATGTCGGCATGGTCTTTCAGTCGTACGCGCTCTTTCCGAACATGACGGTCGCCGACAATATCGGCTTTGGGTTGAAAATCGCCAAAAAGCCATCGAGCGAGATCAAAAAGCGCGCCGAGGAAATGCTGGCGCTGATTCACATGCCCGGCTTGGGCAACCGCTATCCGTACCAACTCTCCGGCGGTCAGCAGCAGCGTGTCGCGCTGGCGCGCGCGCTGGCGTTCTCGCCGCAGGTGCTCCTGCTCGACGAGCCGCTGTCCGCGCTCGACGCGAAAATCCGCGTGTCGCTGCGCGGCGAAATCCACTCGATCCAGCAAAAGCTGGGCATCACGACGATCTATGTGACGCACGATCAGGAAGAAGCATTGTCAATGTCCGACCGCGTCGTCGTGATGAATAACGGACACATCGAACAGATCGGCACGCCGTTCGAGATTTACAACTTTCCGAAGACGGAATTCGTCGCGCAGTTCGTCGGCACGTTGAACACGCTGACCGCCGAAGTGCGCGACGCCGCGGACAAACGTCTGGTCGTCGATGGGCAGGAGATCAAATCGGCGCACGCGCTGGACGGCGCGCAGGTCGGCGAAAAAGTGACCGTATCGATTCGCCCGGAGCGCATCAGTTTCTACGGCGAAATCCAAAAGGTCAATACGATGAACTGCACGGTCGAGAACATTTCTTTCCTCGGTTCCATCGTACGTATCCAAGTGCGAACCGGTGCGAACGTGTTTTATATGGACACGTTCAACAATCCATTCCTCGAACTCCCCAAGATCGGCGACAAGATTCAGATCACGTTTTCGGCAGAAGCGGTACTCGTACTGAGACAATCAGCATAGATGGCGCGAAAGACCTGGAAGGTTTGCAAAACCTTCCAGGTCTGGTATAATCCCCGTACTATGTCCACTCAACGACCCCGCTATTCTATCGTCGCGCCGGTCTTTAACGAAGAAGAAGGGCTGCGGGAATTTTACCGGCGTACCGCCGCGGTGATGAGCCAGCTCGATGGCGCGGCGGAGTTGATCTTCGTCTTCGACGGCAGCCGCGACCGCTCGCCAGAAATTGGGCGCGAACTGCGCGCACAAGACGCGCGTATCCAGATCATCAGCTTCTCGCGCAACTTTGGACACCAGGTCGCCATCAGCGCCGGCATCGATTACGCCGAAGGCGACGCGGTCGTCATCATCGACTCGGACCTGCAAGACCCGCCGGAGATCATTCCCCAACTCATCGCCAAGTGGAAAGACGGCTACCAAGTTGTTTACGCACAGCGGCAACAACGCAAAGGCGAGACGTTCTTCAAACTGTTCACCGCGTCGCTGTTCTATCGTCTCATCCGCCGCCTCGCCTCCATCGACATTCCGGCAGACACCGGCGACTTTCGCTTGATCGACCGGCAGGTGGTTTTGGCGATGCGGAAGATGCGCGAGCATCATCGCTTTATGCGCGGGCTGTCCGTGTGGGTGGGTTTCAAACAGACGGGCATCCAGTACGAGCGGCAGGAGCGCTTTGCCGGCACGACGCAGTATCCGCTGAACAAAATGATTCGCTTCGCGATGGACGCGATCACCGGCTTTTCGTACGTGCCGCTGCAACTTGCGACGACGATGGGCTTTTGGGTTTCCGGACTCGCGCTGATCGCAATCCCCATCGTCGCGGTGCTGCGCATCTTTCTCGGCTATGCCTTTTTCGCCGGTCAAGCGACCACGTTGATCTCGGTGTTGTTTCTCGGCGGCGTGCAGTTGATTTTTCTCGGCATCATCGGCGAGTACCTGGGGCGCATCTACGACGAGGTCAAGAGTCGTCCGCTCTACATCACGACCGAAGCGCCGCCCAAGCCGAAGGACGAGGAAAATGAATAGACCTGGAAGATTTCATAAACCTTCCAGGTCTTTTAATTCGTCGGGATGCTCCACGATCACATCCGCGCCGACGCGCTCAAATTCGCGGCGCATCGCCGGCTTGTCCTCCCACGGCGCGAGACACGCGATCGAAACAAAATCCATTTCCGATTTCGCCGCGTTCGCCGCGCGCACGTCGTCCAGCGTGTCGCCGATGTACGCGGCGCGCGCGTGTTGGGTCGTAATGCGCCGCGCCGCTTCGATCAGCATGAACGGATGCGGCTTGCCCATGCTCGCGCGCTGACCGGTCGATTCAAAATGCTTTTGCTCCGCCGCGACCGCGTCCTCGTGCGCGACCAGCGCGCGAAAATATGGGGCGATGCCGGCAGTCTCGAGCGCGTACGTCGCTTGGCGGCGCGGGCGTCCGGTCGCGACGCCGAGCGCGACGCGTGCGGCGATTTGTTCCAGCGCTCCCTTGCTCATCATCAGCCGTTCGCGGCGAATCAAGCCGTCGCCGTGATGGCTGCGCGGCGGCTCGCCGTGCTCCGCGCGGAAAAGTTCCTCGCCCAAATAGATTTCCTCAAAGATGCGCTTGACCAGATCGGCGGACAGCAAATCATCGTTACGGTCGCCGAGGATTTGGCGAACCGCCGCAAGTCCGCCGCCTTGTGCGCGCAGCGCTTGTGCGAACACGGGAATGTCTTTGCGCTGCCGCAGCGTTTCGACAGAGGAGGTGATTGGCTTGCCTGCCGCGAGCATTGAGAGAAAATATTTTACGAGCGCGGTCGTCAAGTCCCAGTCGTTGTTGAATCCGCCCGCGAGTTTGAGCGCGGCAACATCTGCGCGCGAGACCAGTTCGCCATCGCAGGGCGTCAAGCCGATCACGTCTTGCAAATAAATCTGCGCGGCTTGACGAATCGCGCTGCGGTACGATTCAGAAACGTCGATCAGCATGCCGTCGATGTCAAAAATCAGCACGTCAAGTTTGAGCATTGGATGAAAACCAAAGTTGGACGCGGACAAACACGGATGAACGCGGAAACCTAAACTCTTTTATCCGCGTTTGTCCGCGGCGATCCGCGTCCAGTGAACCAATCCTTCAATTCCCTTCCGCCGCAGAATCTCCCGCGCGCGCAGTCCCGGCGATTCGCGTCGCTCGACGCGCTGCCAGACCGGCTCCAAGAATTTTTCCTCGCCGCGCCCGCGGCGCGCAAGACCTGCCTCCGCGATCTTCACCAAATCGCGAATGAAATTCGGCGCCGGCTCACGCGCGCCAAGCCCGTCGCGCGCCGCCGCGCGGCGATAGCGCAGCGTCACCTGCCACGCGTCCGCGCCGAGCGCATCGCCAAAATACGCGGCGACCTGCGGCAGCGACTCGACCCAGCCGAGAATCAGCGCGTTCGCCGCCAGCGATTCGCCATGCGGCTGCTGGCACGCGGGGCGCACCTCGATTGTCGAATTGGCAACGCGCGCACGCGCGGAGTTCCAGATATAGTGCTCGTGAAACAGGAAATCCTGGAAGAGATTAGGTGAATAGGTAATTAGGTGAGTGGTGAAGGGGCGATTGATTCGCTTAAAGCCGTCGCCGTCGGGCAAAACGAAGCAGCGATAATCGCACAGGTAGCGGATAAATTCTTCGATGTCGCCAAAGCGACGCGGCGTCATCCCGTAGCGCGTCTCGCCCAAATCGCGCAGCAGTCCTTCGCGTCCCGATAGAAACTTGCCGGCGCGCCCGGCGTAGACCGACGAATTCGCGCACAGCGCGATGAGCGGCGCGGACAGCAGATTCATCCAGTTGATCGCGTCGAGCAACTCCGCGCGGCAGATGTCGACATGCGTTTGATCGGCGGCGGTGGTCGTCAGGCGCAGCCACGGCGCGCCGATGGCGCGATACAGCGCGCGATAACGCGGGCGCGGCGTCATCAGCGCGGAAGGCGGCGTGCGCGGCTGAATGCCAAAGCCGAGCAGGAACATGCCGCGCGATTCCGCGGCGCGCGCGACGAGCGCGACGGCATCGTCGAACGCGGTTTGCAGCTGCCACAAATCGTCGTACGGTCCCAGCGACAGTTCGATCGTGCCGCGCCCAACCTCGGCGGCGATGTTCAAATCGCCGCGCTCGACGCCGACGAGCAGCGCGCGCGTCTTGGGGTCGTCGTAGTACGGCGCAAATCCCGGCGCGGCGAGCAATGCCGCCCAAAGTTGACTCACATCGCCGGCGCGTCCGTCGCGCGTGACGACCGGAAATTCCGCTTCCCTGCCCACTTGGCGAATTGGACGCAGATGCTCGCGGAACCTGGATTCGAATTGCGTGGTAATTAGCTTGATTCCATCTCTCACCAAGTTGTTTGGACGCAGACCGCGAGGCGCGCGGACAAACGCGGAGTTTTCTTTATCTGCGTTCATCTGCGTTCATCCGCGTTCGTCCGCGTCCAACTTTCTTATGACCTGCGGCAGATCCGAAAACTCCTGGCAGATTGCATTCGCCTTTGTGTTTTTGCTGTCGCGATCTAGGACGCCGGTAAACAGAATCGCTTTCATCCCGACGGCAAGCGGTCCCGCCACATCGTTGCTTTCGCGGTCGCCAACGTGGACGATCTGATCGAAGGGCAATCCCAATTCGTTCGCCGCTTTTTCGAAAACGACCGGCGCTGGCTTGGACGCGCCCACTTCGTCCGAAAAAATCAAGACGCGAAAATATTGCAGAATGCCCTGCCGCTTCATCAACTCTCGCAGCCCGCGCCCCGACGTGTGAATGGTATCAGACACAATGCCGAGCGCGTAATGCCGCGATAATTCCGCGAGCGTTTCGCGCGCGCCCGGCACAAAGTTCGGCGGAATCATCACTTCCATTTCTTCCACTCTGCGAACGATCTGAGGAAACCACGGCGTCACGTCGATCTGGAGAAAATCGTACGCTTCCTTCAGGCGCGCGGCGACGGTGGGCGTGTGGTGCTCGTTTTTCCACGCGTGGCGAAATCGTTCGTTCGCGTGCTTGAACGCGTCGGCGATCTGCTCCGGCGTGATGGTCGGATGATGATCGATGATCTCGTCGACGAGCAGTTGCAGGCGCGCTTGCGGCTTGGTGGGCAAGCCGAGCGCGGCGCGGCGCGGCTCATCCGAATCGTCGGCGACAAGCGTGTCCCAGAAATCAAATGTGACGGCTTGAATCATGCAGCAAT
>DAIDTM010000336.1 GCA_027457205.1 Anaerolineae bacterium
ATCATGGAAACCTCCGAAGGCATCGTCCTCATCCTCACGCCGGACACGAGCACCGTCCGAGGATCGAAACTCATTCTGCAATTTTTCATCGAACACGATATCCCGCTCGAAAAAGTCTACGTCATCAACAATCGGACCGTCGGGCGCGTCTGGACCTCCACCGAAGATATCGAGCGCGAATTGGGCATTAAACTCAAGGCGACGATTCCGTACACCGTGGAGTATATGACGTTGGCGATCAACGCCGGCGTACCGTTCATGGAACGTTTTCCGGACAACGCCGCCACCTCGACGTTTACCGATGTGGCGCGGCAACTTCAGGTCCGCGCCAAACGAATAGTGAGTTAGCCATGGCTGAACGCGCGCTAGCGCGACAGGATAATCCGATCGGCGAAGGCGCGAGCGCCGGGGTGCTGCTCGCGTTGCTTTTGCTGAGCGTCACCGGCTCGATCGTCGCGGCGAATTGGGCGGATGGGCTGGGCATCTTGACGGAAACCGCGCTGGGCGGATTGCTCGTCGGCATTCTGCTGGCGAAACTGCCGGTGCGCGGCGTCCTCGCGCACGCGCTGACGCTTCTGATCGGCGCGCCAGTGGCTGCCTCTGCCACCGCGCTCCTTCTCCCCAACGTGCTGACGTTCCGCGAGAAACTCGTCATTCTGCAGGAGCGCTGGCTGACCTGGCTCTCCAAAGTGGCGACGGGCAAACAAGGCGGCGATAGTCTGCTGTTCGTCTTGCAGCTTGCCCTCTTGATGTGGATCGTCGCGTACTTCGCCGCGTGGTTTGTTTATCGACGCCACCAGGTCTGGGGCGCGATTCTGCCGGCGGGCATCGCGATCGTGTTCAACCTCTTCTACGCCGCGCCGCAAGTCGATCTGTATTTTGGTCTCTATCTCCTGTGCGCGCTGCTGTTGCTTGTGCGCCTGAACCTGCACACGCTGGAACGCTGGTGGCGCGGCGCGGCTATCGGCTACTCGTCGGACATCAGTTTCGATTTCCTTTTGTACGGCGGCGGGTTTGCGATTATGCTGATGGTGTTGGCGTGGCTCTTGCCGGCGAGTGCGCCCGGTCCGTCGTGGTTCACGTTTCTATCACCGCTGGAAACGCCGTGGCAATCCGTCGAAGATCAGTTCTCGCGCGTCTTTAACACGCTCCGCGGCGTCGCGCGTCCCGCGCCCAGCGCATTTTTCGGCTCATCGCTGCTGATGGGTGGACCCGTCCATCTGGGCACGCGCCCGGTAATGGACATCCGAACGGACGTCGGACGCTATTGGCGCGCCGCCGTGTTCGATGAATACACCGGCACCGGCTGGATCAATACGCAGACCGACACCGTCAGTCTCCCCGCGAACGATCCGCGCCTCGATACGGCGCAAGATCTCTTGCGCATCGACGTGACACAAACCGTCCAGGTTTTTCTGCCCGATCAAAACATCCTCTTCGGTGAGACCCAGCCGATTCGCTTTCCCGACCTGGCGATTCAAGCGCAATATCTGGCGCAGCCCGCCGCAGATGCCAGCGCCGGCGGACTGGATACAACTTTTATTCGATCCAGCCGTCCGCTGCGCGACGGCGATATGTACACCGTCGTCTCTTCCGTCAGCATTGCCGACCCCGATTCGCTCCGCGCCGCGCCGACGCAGTACTCGGACTGGATGATCAAGACGTTTCTCCAGATGCCGCCGTATACGCCGCAGCGCGTCCGTACGCTCGCGCTGGAAATCACGCGCGACGCGACCAATCCGTACGACCGGGCTATCGCCATACAAGATTATCTCCGCACCCACATTCAATACAACGAATCGGTCAGCGCGCCGCCGCCCGGACGCGATGGCGTGGACTATACGCTGTTCGACCGGCGCGAGGGCTATTGCAACTATTACGCGTCCGCGATGGCGGTACTGGCGCGCGAGGTAGGGATTCCAGCGCGCGTCGCCTCGGGCTATGCGCTGGGCGATAACAAGGACGGCGTGTTCCACGTGATCGAAGCGAACGCGCACTCGTGGCCCGAACTCTATTTTCCAAACTATGGTTGGATTCCGTTCGAGCCGACCGCCAGTCAGCCCGCCATCGTCTGGCCCACCAAACCGCAAGTCGGCGCAAGTCAAACCAATCCATCCGGCTCCGACATCAAGCCGCCGGGACCGCCGCGACAAAACGTCAGTCCGGACACGGGCAGCCCAAGCGCGCGTGGATTCTTTTCGTTCGCCAACGATCCGTCCCGCGTCGCGCTAGCGGTCAGCGGCGTTCTCGCGCTATTGACAATCGGCGCGCTGGGCGTCCGCGAACGGCGGCGCGCGCAGCGAATGACGTCGCTCGCCCCGGCGGCTCAGGTCTACGAAAATATGCTCAACCGCGCCGGCTGGCTCGGCGTGCGCGAACAGAAACATGCGACGCCGTTCGAGCGCGCCCGTGCACTGGGCGATGCGTTGCCGCCGGCGCGCGGCGAAATCGAGCGCGTCGCGGAGCTCTACACGCGCGAAAAATTCGGCGCGCAAAAACTGAACGCGGACGAATCCGCCGAGTTGTCGACAGCATGGACCAAGTTCGGCGCGGTATGGCAGCGCGCGTTTGCCGCGCAGATGATTGAACGCATCGTCATACCGCCGCGCGATTTCCTCATCCGAACGCGGACCCGAATCGGGCGTTTGGGTAACACCAACCCGCGATGACACGCGCGGCAAAATCTGAAATCACAAATCCAAAATTTGAAATGAGGTTGCATGGCAGACCACGTTTACATCCAAGACATTGCATCGCACGTTGGTAAGGAAATCACGCTCAAGGGCTGGCTCGCCGACAAGACCGACAAGGGCAAGCTGCAATTCCTGCGCGTCCGCGACGGCACCGGCTTTATTCAAGCCGTCGTGTTCGCAAAAGACGTTTCGCCCGACGCGTTGGAGACAGCGAAAAAGTTGACGCAGGAATCCTCGCTGATCGTCACCGGCGTTCCGCGCGCCGAGCCGCGCGCGCCAGGCGGATTTGAGTTATCGGTCAAAGATTTGCAAGCCATTCAAATCGCCAACGATTATCCGATCACGCCGAAAGAGCATGGCGTCGAGTTCCTAATGGAACATCGGCACCTGTGGCTGCGCTCGCCGCGCCAGCATGCGATCCTGCGCATCCGCGCGCGCGTCGTTAAAGCGATCCGCGATTATTTTGATAACAACGGCTATATCATCGTCGATACGCCCATTCTCACGCCCGCGGCAGTCGAGGGAACGACGACGCTGTTCGAGACGGATTATTTTGGGACGCCGGCGTATCTCACGCAGAGCGGGCAACTCTACAACGAAGCGAACATCATGGCGTTCGGCAAGGTCTACTGCTTCGGTCCGACGTTCCGCGCGGAGAAATCGAAAACGCGGCGGCACCTCACCGAGTTCTGGATGGTCGAGCCGGAGTGGGCGTACGGCACGCTGGACGATTACATGCGCGTCGGCGAAGAATTTGTGTCGTACATCGTGCAGACGATCTTGAAAGAGCGCGCGACGGAGTTGCAGGTATTGGAGCGCGACCCGAGCAAGTTGCAGAACATCACGCCGCCGTTTCCCAAGATTTCGTACACCGAGGCGGTGGAGATTCTTCATCAAAAGGGTTTCCCCGATTTTCAGTGGGGCGATGATTTCGGCGCGCCGCACGAAGCCGTCATCAGCGAAAGTTTCGACAAGCCGGTGTTCGTGCATCACTATCCGACGGAGATGAAGGCGTTTTACATGGAGCGCGACGCGAACGACCCGAAGGTGTGTCTGAGCGCGGACTTGTTAGCTCCAGAAGGTTATGGCGAAATCATCGGCGGCGGGCAGCGCAGCGCGGATTTGGCGTACCTGGAGTCGCAAATCGCGAAACACAAACTGCCGCGCGCGGCGTACGAGTGGTATCTTGATCTGCGCAAGTACGGCACCGTGCCACACTGCGGCTTTGGTCTCGGCGTCGAGCGCACGGTTGCGTGGGTCTGCAAACTCGATCACGTGCGCGAGACGATTCCGTATCCGCGGATGCTGGAGAAGATATACCCGTGATGATCCGCGAATAACGCGAATAAAAAAGGAAACCGAGATGACTGAGTTGCTGTAAAGGCATGTTGCTGAACAAGAAATACATTACCGATTTACTTGTGCATGGGAAGGTCATCGTTGAACCAAGCCCTTGACCGATTGACATCGCGGGAAGAAAGTCAAATCATCAATTACCTCAAAGCGTCTGGACTGGAAGTTGGCGTTCTAGTCAACTTTGGTTCCCTACGCAAATTGGAGTGGAAGCGCTTCGTGAAGACGGCGCAGACAAATTCGCCAAGTCAAGAATAATTCCTTGTTATTCGCGTTATTCGCGGATAAATCACAAAGGAGGCGCGATGGAGCGCGTAGCAATGTACCTGCAAGACAAGCACGAAATTCGGGAAGGAATGGAGTACGTCAAATACGCGGAAGCGCGCGGGTTTGAAGCGGTGTGGCAGGCGGAGTCGCGGCTCGTGCGCGATGCTATCGTACCGATGGCGGCGTACGCCGCCGTGACTTCGAGGATCAAAGTTGGCAGCGGCGTCATCAACAACTGGACGCGCAACATCGGCTTACTTGCCGCGACGTTTCTCACGCTCGACGACCTCGCGCCGAATCGGATCATCTGCGGCATCGGCGCGTGGTGGGACCCGCTCGCCAAGAACGTCGGCATCGAGCGCAAGAAACCGCTCAAGGCGATGCGCGAAACGATTGAAGTGATGAAAAAGTTGCTCGCGATGGAACGCGTCACCTTCCACGGCGAATTTCATCACGTCGATGGCATCGAACTCGATGTGGTGCACGGTCGCCGCGAGCCGCGCCACGTGCCGATCATGATCGGCGCGACCGGCGACGCGATGATGGAACTCGCCGGCGAGATCGCGGACGGCGTTGTGCTCAATTACTGCGTGCCCCCGGAATACAACCTCGAAGCGCTCAAGCATCTGGAAGTTGGCTTGAAAAAGTCGGGGCGCAAGGTGGACGACATCGACCGACCTCAGCTCGTCGTCTGCTCGGTCGATCAGGACCACCATCGCGCGGTGCAGGCGGCGAAGGAATTGCTGACGCAATATTTGGCGCAGCAGCCACACATCGCGAAAGCGAGCGGCACGCCGGAAGAGACGGTCAAGAAAATCCAAAGCATTCTCGGCTGGCCCGCGACCAAGGAGCAAATTCACGAAGCAATGCATTTCGTGCCCGACGATTTGATCGAGCGCATCACCGCGAGCGGCACGCCGGACGAGGTTCGGAAAAAAGTGAACGAGTACCGCCGCAACGGCGCGACTTGTCCGATCCTCTATCCACTGGGTGATGATGTCAAGTTGATGATCGATACGTTCGCGCAAGCATGAAAAAGTCGGGGCACGGCGTCATTTGACGCAGGTCCCGACTCACGACCTCTTAGGCGCAAGCATCGCCATCGCGGTCAATAGACCAAGCGCATATCCCAGTAGAGCGAAAATTACGATCGTCTCGTTCATCGCGCGCCTCCGAAATAGCCGTCATCACCATTTCCATTGTGAATTCTATCACACAATTTCACCGCGTCAATAGCCATCGCATCAATGTTGCATTAGAAATCGATTTTGGAATCTCGAACTGGAGCATCCCGTGTTGAATCTCCGTGAAATTCATAAACCTACTTCCCTTGCCGAGGCGCTGAAGCTTTTGCAGCAGCCCGACACCGTCGCGCTCGCCGGCGGCACCGAACTCATCGCCGGTCAGCGGCGCGATGTGCGCGCGGTCGTCGACCTGAGCGCGCTCGGCTTGTCGTACATCCGCGAGTCCAGCGGCGCTATCGCGATCGGCGCGACGACGACGCTGACTGAACTCGCTGAATCGCCGATCCTGCGCGCGGTGGCGAACGGCGTCATCGCGCAAGCCGCGCATCGCAGCGCGGCAAGCGTACTGCGAAACCAGGAAACTGTCACAGGCACGCTGATCGTCGAGCCAGACAGCATCCTCGCGGTCGCGCTGCTCGCGCTCGACGCGCAGGCGACGGTTGTCCGCACGGACACGCGCACGGTCGCGCTCGCGGATTTCCTTTCGATGCGCGAGCATTTGTTGATGACCAAGGTCACCTCGGTGATGGCGTTGCTCACCGAGATCACCGTGCCGATGACCAACCCGCGCGCGTCGCTGCAAACCGTCGCGCGCACGCCCAGCGACAAGCCGATCGTCAGCGTGTGTGCGGCAGCGCGAATCGAACAAGGTGTCGCGCGCAATGTTCGGATCGCGCTGGGTGGTGTTGGGGAAACAGCGGTACGCGCAGCGGATACCGAAAAGCAATTGGAAGGGAAACCGCTGAGCGATTCGGTGATCGAGAGCGCGGCGCAACTCGCGGCAAATGGGTTATCGCCGCGCGGCGATTTTCGCGGCAGCGTCGAGTATCGCAAAGAAATGGCGGTGGTCCTGACGCGGCGCGCGGCGAAAGAGCTGACAACCTAAAACGAAACACACCTTGCCGCTCCGCGACGGGTTATGACGAATCCCTCTCACGAGGGATTTCTTTTTGTCGGTGCCGTTATCCCGACCGGTTTTCTGGGAATGCTTAGACATTTCCTTGTTTTGTGGTATAATGGCAAACGTTCGTCAGGGATGGAGGAATTTTTTGCTGTATCAACTTCTCACCGGGCAAATCGGCGCGCCGCAAATCGTCGCGCTCATCATCGCGCTCGTCCTCGGCATCAGCGTCCACGAGTTTTCGCATGCGGCTGCCGCGACCTGGCTCGGCGATCCACTGCCGCGCCGCCAGGGTCGCCTCACGCTTGCGCCGCTTGCGCATCTCGACGTGATGGGCTCGTTGATGTTCGTCGTCGGCGGCTTTGGCTGGGGCAAGCCGGTGCAGTACAATCCGTTCGCGCTGCGCGCCGGTCCGCGCACGGGACCCGCGCTCGTCTCCGCAGCGGGACCTATCTCTAACTTTATCCTCGCCCTCCTATTCGCCATTCCCACCCGGCTGCTCGTCATGTCGATCATCGGTACGCGCGGTCTCTTCGCGCCGCAATCGGCGAACGCCGTTCTGACGCTCCTCGATCTGCTACAGAACATCATTTACTACAACCTGATCTTGAGCTTTTTCAATCTGATCCCGATTGCTCCGCTCGACGGCTTTACGATCTTGTTGGGACTCTTGCCGCCCGCGCTGGCGGATCAATACGAACAAACGCGGACGTGGGGTTTTGCTGTACTGCTGCTCCTCGTCTTCGTCGGCGGCGGCGTGCTTGGCGCGATTCTCTACGATCCCATCTTCTCGTTGATGCATTTGTTGATTGGCATCTAACCCTTCGCACAACGGCGTGCTCATTAAAACCAGGAGGTTCTCCATGAACATGCGAAACACCTTGTTCGTCGTCGCTCTAATGCTGTTGGTCTTGGCGTTGAGCGCGTGCGGCGCGGCGGCAACCGCGACGCCAACTCCCAAGCCGACGGTAGTCGCATCGCCGACGGCACCGCCCACTCCTACCCTGCCTCCCACGCCGACACCCATTCCACCCACGCCAGTCCCGCCTACGCCAACGCCCATCCCGCCGCAGGCGCCGACCAAGCAGCAGGTGAACGTGCGTCAGGGTCCGGGCACGAATTTTCCAATCGCCGGCAAAATGCACACGAACACCAGCGCGGTGATTCTGGGCAAGAATGACAACTCACAATGGTTCCAGGTCGCATTCCCGGACGCCACGCATCCCGGCTGGGTTGCCAGCGCGTTCGTCACCGTGACCGGCTCGATCGACCAACTGCCGGTCGTGGCGGTCGCGCCGCCGCCCACGGCAACACCCGGCGGTCCGGTACCGACCAAAGTCGCGGCTGCCACACCGACGCAAGTCGTGCCGCCGGCGAAAGGAATCATCGGCTTTGTCGCCTTCGACGCTTCGCAGAACGGTTACATCCTGCGGAACGTCTCGGTCGATTCGCACGCGGTTTCCGATTTCAAAAACATCGGACGCTTTTCGTTCGACCTGTGGAAATCGACCAACGCTGCGCCCTTCGCCTGGGCGCCGGACGGTTCCGGGCGCGCCGCGTACGTTTATGGTCCCTCCGGCTCGCAGAATATCTTGCGCGTGACGTTATCCAACGGCAGCGACAAGATGGACCTGGACAGCCATCAGGGTCTCTCCAGTCCCACCTGGTCGCCCGACAGCAATTCCATTGCGTACATCGGAATGGACAACAACTTTGGCACCCAGTTCATTTATACGATCAGCGCCAACGGCGGTGTGCGTCAGCCCTTCTTCGCCGCGCGCCAAAACAAGCCAGAAAGTTTCCGCGGCGTGGCGTGGGGCAAGAACTGGCTGCTGTTCGTCTCGAATTATTCCGGCTACTATGAAATCTGGCGGTTGAATTCGGATGGCAGCGGTCCGCTGCAATTGACCACTGACAAAACCGAAGACGGGTCGCCAGCGTGGAGTCCGGACGGAACGAAATTCGCGTACTATTCCAAGCAAGCCAACGGCAGTTACCAGATTATGGTGATGAACGCCGATGGCACCGGCGCGCACAAGCTGACCAACACTGGCAACAACTGGTCGCCGGTCTGGTCGCCGGATGGAAACTGGATCGCCTTTACTTCCGATCGCGGCGGTCGGCTCGACGTATACATCATGGACAAGAACGGCGG
>DAIDTM010000337.1 GCA_027457205.1 Anaerolineae bacterium
ACGCCATAATGCGTAACCGCGCGCATCCGTCGCTCGGCGGCGGGACCGATGAGGACACCCGCGCGCGCGAGCCGTTCCGCCATCTCAACCGCGCTCGGCGCGCCTGTCGCGAGATCGAAAAAGACGATGTTCGTCCTAACGCGCGCCGGGTCGAGTTCGATGCCGGGAATGTCGGCAATGCTCTCGGCGAGGTACCGCGCGTTCGCGTGATCGTCCGCTAATCGGTCGATCATCGTTTCCAGCGCGACGATGCCGGCAGCGGCGAGGACGCCCGCCTGCCGCATTCCACCGCCGACCATCTTGCGCTGCCGCCGCGCCTCCGCGATGAAATCGCGCGGACCGCACAGGAGCGAGCAGACCGGCGCGCTCAATCCTTTCGATAGGCAAAACGAAATTGTGTCTGTGTGTTGTGTCAGTTCCGTGACCGGCACGTCTAGCGCGATAGCGGCGTTGAAGATGCGCGCGCCGTCGGTGTGAACCTTGACGCCGCGCGAGTTCGCGAGATTGTACACCGCCGCGAGGTACGCCGGCGCGAGCGGCGAGCCGTAGCACGCGTTGTGCGTATTCTCCAGTGTGATGAGCCGCGTGCGGGGCCAATGCACATTGTCGCCGCGGACCGCCGCGCGAATGTCGTCGAGCGCGAGCGTGCCGTCCGGCTGATTCGCCAGTGTGCGCGGCTGAATACCACCGAGCGCCGCCATTCCGCCAACTTCGTTGACGAACGTGTGCGCCTTGTCGCCAACGATGACTTCGTCGCCGCGCGCGCAGTGCGTCAGCAGCGCGACCAGATTCCCCATCGTTCCGCTCGCGACGAAGAGCGCGGCTTGCTTGTTCGTTCTTGCCGCCGCCATTTCCTCCAACCGATTGATCGTTGGGTCTTCGCCCATCACGTCGTCGCCGAGTTCCGCGTTCGCCATTGCCGCGCGCATCTGCGGCGTGGGCAGGGTTACCGTGTCACTGCGGAGGTCGATCTGCTTCATTGTATTTAGACTCCATCAAGTATCTGCTGGTTAGGTTGTTCGGTGGTTGGGTGGTTTGTCCTAACCATCGAACAATCCAACCACCTAACCACCCTCACATTTCCAATCCGTACCCGCTTTCGACCAACCTAACCAACTCGCGCGCAAAACGCGCCATCGGCGCACCGTCCACAATATCGTGATCGACGTTGATCGTCAGATCGAGATATTCTCGAATCTCGATTCGCCCATCGATCACGCCGGGCTTTTCTGCAATGCCGCCAACCATGAGACCGAGCGTGTGCATCGGCATCATCGCCACTCCCCAGCCACCGCCGCGCCCGAACATTCCAAAGGATGACAGGACGACGGTACCGCCGAAATTCTTCATCCAACGGGGATTTTTCATCAAAGCCCGCATATAGAATCTGCGGATAAAACCGGGCACGACCAAACCGATCCGCATCAGCCAGCCCGATGCTTGCGCGCTCTTTTGCGGCTGACTTTGCACAGCGCGAATCTCGTCATGAATCTCGCGAAATGTCTTTTTGTTCGCAGCGCGGATGATGTGCGGCACGGCGACGCGATCCACCTCTGCCTCGATCATTACGACCACGTCGACATCATCGAACAGAATCAACCGGTTGCGCCAATCGCGGTACGCCTGCACGAGATTGTGAGCGTCCACGGCGCGCGCGAAACACGCGACGATGAACGCCGTGAACGAAAGCGTCTCGCCGGTTTTCGCCTTGTAGTCGCGCAGGAACCGGCGCGCGCACGTCACATCGATTTCGAGCAAGCCGTGGACGACGTGCCGCCTCACGCCGATCTCCAGACTATCGACGACGAGCTGGCGCGCGGTGGAAAATGGAGCGACCGTGAATGTATCGCGGCTCATAAATCCATTTTCTTTTGCTTCGCGTCCGTATCCTTGACGCGCTCGGCTTGCTTGAACGTGCCGCGCACAATCGGCAGTTTCGGTTCCGCGCCGCTCTCGTCTTTGAACAGCACGTTGTACGAGCGATTCGAGTTGCACGGCGGATCGAGGTAGATCAAGTCCACGCTTTCGTCCGCGATGTGCTCGCGCAGAATCGGAAGATTGTCGCCGTAGAAAAGTGTGTTCGTCGTGATGGGTTTGGGCATTGGCATTTCCTCATTGGCGTTTGTCATTGCGAGCCGCGCAGCGGCGAAGCAATCTCCGTGTCGCGATAATGAGATTGCTTCGTCGCCCCGCAAACTTCGCGGAGCTCCTCGCAATGACACATCCGTCGTTCGTCTTCCGTCCTCCGTCTTCCGTCAGTAATTCTTCACCACGCCGCGGTACGCCGCCGGCTGCCGGCTCTGCATCGTCTGCAATTCTTCGCGGTACTTTTTCACATTGTCCAGATCGATCTTGGCGATCGCGTACGCCTCTTTCGGGCGGTCGTTGTCGTCGCGCCCCACCGACGCGTAGGTCTCGCCGCGCGGACCCACCACCGCGCTTGCGCCGCCAAACGAGTACGTGTATTCATCGCCGATGCGGTTCGCGCCCGCTACAAAAATCGAATTCTCGAACGCCCGCGCGCGCAGGTACGTCTGCCATTCCTCGATGTGCTGCGTCTCCCAGTTCGCCGGCGCGACGATCAGTTCCGCGCCGTCGAGCGCGAGCGAACGCGCGGCTTCCGGAAACGCCATATCCCAGCCGAGCAACAAGCCGACCCTTCCGAACTTTGTCTCGAACACCGGGAAGCGAAAGCCGCCGCGAAAAATCGGTCGCTCTTCCGGTTTGAGATGAACTTTGTGGTACTGCCCGATCATCTGCCCATCCGGACCCAGCAGGATCGCCGCGTCGTACACCACGCTTTCCACTTTGTGTTTGACGACCATCCCGAAGGCGAGGTTCGTCTCGTACCGTTCCGCGCGCGCGCCGAGCGTTTCAATCGTAAAGCCCGGCACCTGCTCCGCGAGTTCGGTGAACTTGACGCCGCATTCATAGCCGGTCGTCGCGAGTTCGGGAAAGACGATCAGGTTCACTTTCTGCGCCGCGCAGATGTGATCGATGATGTCGCCGATGCGCTCGAGGTTCGCCTGCGGCTCGTCAAGGCGCGGATGAAATTGCGCGATCGCAATGAATACTTCTCGCATGATGGTCCTTTCGGAACGCGCTGCGCGCGCACCACGCCGTGACTCGATGCCGCGTGGTGATTGCCCGAAACTCACCGAAGATGACTGCGGCGAACTGCGCCACAGCCATGCGCCGCAGCCACGCAGAGTTTCCTTTTTTCTCTCTGCGACCTCAGCGTCTCGGCGGTGAAATCAAGATATGGGTAATCATCAGGGCGCCGCGCATTGACATTCGTTTTGAATTATGGTACAGTCGTGAATGATCGACCTGAATTGTAAACTATTTCTAGCCAAAGTCAACCAGCCCGACGCTCATTCCAACAAGCGAGGTTTACGATGCAAGTCCCCGTCAACAATGAAGGCGATCGGAATCGACGACTTGTTTTATTACTCGTTCTGACGGTCGTGATCGTGGTCTGACTGTGCGTGGCTGGATTC
>DAIDTM010000338.1 GCA_027457205.1 Anaerolineae bacterium
GGACGTGGGGCGAAAGAAGATCGATCATGTGTTGGCGCACGCCGTGAACGAACGGAAAGACGCCGGTGAAGATGGACGTATGCGATGCGTTGGTGTTCGGTTGTTGTACGATCGCGTTCGTAAACCATGTGCCTTGCTGACCCAGCCGGTCGAGATTAGGCGTTTTGACAATGGAACCGCGATCCAAGCCAATCGAGTCGCCGCGCAGCGTGTCAATCGTCACGAGGATGACGTTGTACTTGGGCGAGTCCGGCGCGGCGGCTGCCGGCGTCGCGGGCGCGGCAGGCAAGGTGAATGCGCCAAACGATGAAGACAATGCTGCGCTGCCGGCAGCGCGCAGAAATTCTCGGCGGGTCAACTTCATTACGGTTTCTCCTGAAGGGAGTTAATGGGTCATTCCGAACGCGACTACCGCGATCAGCACGGCGGCTTCGGCAGTCAGCCAGTACCGCGCGCGCAGTCGCCGAAAGAATTGAACGTGTTCAAGCAGCTCGAAGAGGACTGCCAGAGTCAGCAACGCGAGCGCCAAGCCAACCAGCGCGGATACGATAATCACCACGAACGGCGCGCGGGCGAGGAGAGAGAAATGACTCGAACCGAGCGTCCAGATGCCCAGCGCGAGCACGGCGACAAAAACGGTTTCGCCGGACAAGAGCGGAATCAGCGCGCGCGCCGGCGGGAAATTGGATTGCGCGAGCAAGAACAAGCTGCTCAGGACCGCCAAACCGATTTCGATGGCGATGAGAGTCGGCGCGTCAAAAGCGATTGCCCAAGCCAGCAGTTCGTTGTATCGACCCAGCAATCCTTCATTGATGAGCACCGACGCGCCTTCGGCAAGACCGATGAGCGTGCCAATCACCAGTCCAGTCATCAGCGCGGCGACGATCAAGTCGCGATAGAACTTGAAAAGCGATCCGCGATTCAATGTTTTTCCTTGTGGCGAGATTCTACTGACACTGGTATCACGAATCTTGCGGCGAAAAGTTTCAGGGCGATCAAACGGCGCCGCTCGACACAAATTATCGCGGTTCGGCGTCATACCGACATTAGCGCGGTGTAAAATCGATGTAAAAATATGAGCGCCTGTATTAACAAAAAATTGACACTATACACCAACTCTGCTATACTTGCGCCCAATTAGCCAAACCAGGTGTCAGCTAAATTCCTCAAAGACGAAGGATACGCGCCTTTTTTTCCTTCCTTCAACGGAAATCTTGGGTAATAGGAGGTGTCGCAGCCAATAATCAAATCCTATTGTCCAGAAGAATATTCAAAGACGCCGTTGTTCATTATGGAGGAGAAGAAATGAAACGCACTGTTGTTCTGGGTGCCGTCGTACTGGTTGCAATGATCGCAGCCGCTTGCGCGCCCGCACCAACCCCCGCTCCCGTTGTGCAAACTGTCGTCGTACAGCAAACGGTAGCCGTTCCTCAGACCGTCGCGGTACCGCAAACTGTCGCGGTGCCACAAACGGTTGTCGTCGCGCCGACTGCTGCGCCGACGGCAGCCGCTACGTCGACCCCCGTTCCCCCCACGCCGGTCGCCAGTGTTCCCGCGGACGCCCTCGCGCAAAAAGGCAAGCTGCTCGTCTGCTCCGATTTCCCGTACCCGCCGCAAGAATTTTACGATGACCAGGGCAATCCCGCCGGCATGGATGTCGAGATCGGCAACGAGATCGGCAAGCGGTTAGGGTTGCAGACCGTCTGGGTGAACAGCGTGTTCGACACGATCATCGCCGCGGTCAAGAGCGGCAAATGCGACATTATCATTTCGGCGATGAACATCACCGCCGACCGCAACAAGCAAGTCAGCATGATCCCGTACTTCCAAGCCGGTCAATCGATGGTCGCGCTGAAAGGCAATCCGCAAAACATTTCCACTCCGCTCGATCTGTGCGGTAAGAGCGTGGCGGCAGAAAGCGGAACCACCGAAGCGGACTATCTGCAAGGCACCGGCGATTACAAAGGCACGGGCAAGGGCTTGGTCGATCAATGCAAGGCAGCCAACAAGCCCGCGCCGAACATCGTCATCACGCAGAAGGACACGGACGCGTTGCAGCAACTGCAAGCCGGCAAAGTCGCGGTTTACTTTGCCGACACGCCGCCCGCCGCGTACTACACCGTCCAGCAGCCCGACAAATTCCAACTGGTTGGTCAGATGGTTGAACCGGCGGTGGAAGGCATCAACATGCCGTGCGGCAGCGCAACGGATTGCACCACCGCGCCGCTCACGCCTCTCGGACAAGCGGTACAGACCGCTTTCAAGAGCATGGTCACGGACGGCACGTACGCCAAGATTCTCGCCAAGTGGAATCTGTCCGCTGGCGCGGTCAAGTAATTCGCTGAACAGAGAGACCCTCCCGCGGGTAGAGCGCATCTCGCCCCGGGAGGGTTTCCACATCATTGTCGATGGGGAGATGATGTATCACTTTGACTGGGGAGTCTTCTGGAATTACCTGTGGCCTCCGAGCGCGCTCCAAGGTCCACTGATCCGTACTTGTCTTGTTGTCACGATTGCCGTGAGCATTGTCGCACAGGCATTAGGTGTCGTCTTCGGATTGTTTGCGGCGCTCGGCAAAACGTCCAAGTTTGCGCCCTTCCGCATCATCGCCGATGCGTACATCTGGTATTTTCGCGGCACACCGCTCCTCGTCCAGATGGCGCTCCTCTTCTTCGGCTTCGGCGTCATGCACATCTACGACTTTCCCGATATTATCTTCGGCGACTTGAAGATCAGCGGCGCGATCCAGGCAGGCGCATTGGCGCTGGCGATCAACGAAGGCGCGTACATGGCGGAGATCGTGCGCGCCGGCATCGAAGCCATCGAGCCGGGGCAAATGGAAGCCGCCAAGTCGCTTGGCATGACGTACGGACTGGCGATGCGCCGGATCGTCCTCCCGCAAGCCGCCAAAGTCATCGTTCCTCCACTGGGTAACGAATTCAACAACATGATGAAGACCACGTCGTTGATGGAAATTATCTCGGCGAATGAACTCTTCTATGCGTACAACCAGGTCAACGCGCGAATCTTCAAGCCCTTCGAGCTTTTCATTGCCGTTTCGATTTACTACTTGGCGATGACGACGGTCTGGTCGTTCATCCAGGCGCGCATCGAAGCGAGCTTAGGCGAACGCAAAGGGATCGAGAAAGCGCCGGGCATGCTGGAGCGAATATTCGGCGGGGGACCGCGCACCAGCCCGACGATGGGAGCGCACTAATGTCCCAACCCTCTTTTGCCCCGAATGGCAATGACGGATCGATCGTCGTCAAAGCCGAGAAAGTCAACAAGTACTTTGGCTCGCTGCATGTGTTGAAGGACGTCAGTCTTACCGTCCGCAAGAATGAAACTGTCATCGTCATCGGACCATCGGGTTCGGGCAAGAGCACTTTTCTACGCTGCATCAATCATCTGGAAAAGATCAACAGCGGACACATCTACGTCAACGGTCACCTGATCGGCTACCTCGACCGGAACGGCAAGCTCGTCGAAGACAGCGAGAAGAATATCGCGCGGCAGCGCGCCGAGATCGGCATGGTCTTTCAACGCTTTAACCTCTTTCCCCACCTGACCGCGCTGGAGAACATTATCGAAGCGCCCATGCGCGTTCGCAAGACGCCGCAAGACGCCGCCACCGCCGACGGCGAACGGCTGCTCGCGCGTGTGGGGCTGGCGGACAAGCGCGACAAGTATCCGAGCCAACTCTCCGGCGGTCAGCAGCAGCGCGTCGCCATCGCGCGCGCGCTCGCGATGAAACCCAGTCTGATGCTCTTTGACGAACCCACGTCCGCGCTCGATCCCGAAATGATCGGCGAGGTGCTGGACGTGATGAAGGAATTGGCGCACGAAGTGACGATGGTGGTCGTCTCGCACGAGATGGGCTTTGCGCGCGCCGCCGCGAACCGCATCGTCTTTATGGACAGCGGCACCATCATCGAGGATACGACGCCGGACGATCTCTTTGCGAATCCGCGCGAAGAACGCACAAAGCAATTCTTGAGCAAGATACTGCACTAACCACGCAATACGAAATACGCAACACGTAGCAAGTATTGCGTAGCGCGTAAACCTGTGGAGGCATCATGGCGCTGTTGGATGCGCATCAAGTTACGAAACGATTTGGCGGACTGGTCGCCGTCGACAAGACGGACTTTGTGATCGAGCAAGGAATGATCGCCAGTCTGATCGGCCCGAATGGCGCGGGCAAGACGACCTTCTTCAATTGCATCACCGGCTTTTATCGTCCGGAAGAAGGGCAGATTGCCTTCGACGGGCACTCGCTGGTCGGCTTGTCGCCGGATCGGATCACGTCGCTGGGGATCGCGCGCACGTTTCAGAATATTCGGCTGTTCTCGAATATGACCGCACTGGAAAACGTGATGGTGGGCGAGCATCCGCGGATGAAAGCCAATTTGATCGGCGCGATCTTGCGCGATCCCGCGACGATGGCGGAAGAACGGCGCGTGGAAAAACGCGCGCGCGAACTGCTGGACTTTGTAGGGCTGCACGGTCACGAAAACGAAATGGCGAAGAATCTGGCGTACGGCAGCCAGCGACGGCTGGAAATCGCGCGCGCGCTGGCAACCGATCCCAAGCTGCTGCTGCTCGACGAACCGACCGCGGGAATGAATCCGCAGGAAACCGGGACGATGGTCGGCTTTATTCGCCGCCTGCGCGATGAACTCAAATTGACGATCCTCTTGATCGAGCACCAGATGAAAGTCGTGATGACAATCTCCGATCGCGTCAGCGTCCTGGATTTCGGCGTCAAGATTTCCGAAGGCACGCCGCTCGAAGTGCAAAAGAATCCGCGCGTGCGGGAAGCCTACCTGGGCAAAGAGTACGGACAAGAAGCCGCGTAAGCGAGGTCATTGAGATGGCAATGCTTGAAGTCAGCGATATTCACAGTTATTACGGACATATCCACGCGCTGAAAGGAATCAGTCTGACCGTTGACAAGGGCGAGATCGTCACGTTGATCGGCGCGAACGGCGCGGGCAAGACGACGACGTTGAAGACGATCTCCGGCATCATGCATCCCCGGCAAGGCACCATCGTCCTGGAAGGCGAACGCGTCGATACGCTGCCCGCGCACGAGATCGTCAAGCGCGGCATCGGACAATCGCCAGAGGGGCGCAAGATTTTTGGCGGGTTGACCGTGCTGGAGAATCTGGAGATGGGCGCGTACTCGCGCGATAACAAAGTGGAGATTCAGCGCGATCTCGATTTTGTCTTCTCGCTCTTCCCACGGTTGGCAGAGCGCCGCAAGCAGTTGGGTGGGACGCTTTCCGGCGGCGAGCAGCAGATGCTGGCGATGGGACGCGCGATGATGACCCACCCACGCGTCCTTATGCTTGACGAGCCGTCGATGGGACTCGCGCCCGTCCTCGTCGAATCCATCTTTGAGATCATTCAAAAACTCAACCAGGAAGGGACGACCATTCTGCTCATCGAGCAAAACGCGGCGAAGGCGTTACAGGTGGCAAATCGCGGTTACGTGATCGAGACCGGGCAGATCGTGTTGCAAGACAATGCGGCAAACCTCCGCCAGAATGAACGCGTCCGCAAGGCGTACCTGGGCGAAGAATAATCGCGTCATACGGAATACGCACTACTCACTACTCACCACGTATTGCGTAGGGAGTATTGCGTAGGGAGTAGCGCACAGTGAGTAACGAAGGATTAGAATGTTATCCATAGCAGACGTAGTCGTCATTGGCGCAGGCATCACCGGCGCGAGCGCGGCATTTCAACTCGCGCAGCGCGGTTTGCAGGTTGCTGTGGTGGAAAAACGTTTTATCGCGGCAGGTTCCACCGGCAAGTCGGGCGCGATCATCCGCCAACACTATTCCAACGAAACTACGGCGAGGATGGCATTGCACTCGCTGCGCGTGTTTCAGAATTTCGCCGAGGTCGTCGGCGGCGACGCCGGCTTCGTGACCACGGGCTTTGTCACGCTGGTCGAAGCGAAAGATCGCGCGGGGCTGGAAGAGAACATCGCGATGCAGCGAGCGATTGGCGTCAACACGCATCTGGTCTCCGTAGACGATCTACGTGAGTTGGACATTCACATCGCGGACGCCGACACAGTGGCGGCGGCGTACGAACCGGAAAGCGGCTATGCCGACCCAGCATCTACCGCGACCAGCTTTGCAGAAGCGGCGCGCCAGCGCGGCGCGCAGATCTATCAGGACACGCGTGTCACCGGTATCGAAATGAGCGGCGGACGAGTGACCGGCGTCCAGACCACCCACGGAAACATCGCGACGCGCGCGGTGGTGAACTGCGCGAACGCGTGGGCGCCGCTCATCGGCAAGATGGTCGGCGTCGATTTGCCGATTGAAGCCAGCCGCCACCAAGTCGCCACTTTTCAGCGACCGCGCGCGTACGCCAAGCCGCATCCAACCGCCGGGGATTTCATCAACAAGATTTACTATCGACCCGAAGGATCGCTCCTGACGCTCGTCGGTTCCATCGATCCGTCGGAAGCGATGCAAAAAGTCGATCCCGACCATTACAATGAATCGGCGGACTATGCGTTCATCGAAGATGCCGCGCAGCGGATTCGGAACCGTTATCCGTTTATGGAACAGGCGTTGAGCAAAGGCGGCTGGGCGGGCATTTACGGCGTCACCCCGGATTGGCATCCGATCATCGACGAGATTCCCGGCGGCAGCGGCTTTTTCGTGGCAGCCGGTTTCAGCGGTCACGGCTTCAAATTGGGTCCGGCGGTTGGCGTGATGATCGCGGATATGGTCACGCACGCGAGTGCGCCGACGGCGGGACTGGCGCGCGCGTTGTTCCGGTATTCGCGTTTTGCGGAAAATCAGCCCGTCCGCGGCAAGTATGAATACTCGATCGTCGGATAAAAGAATTTCCGGTACGAGACGAACGGCGCATAGATTGAGTATTGACACTGCCGAGCAAGATACCATATAATGCTCGCAACCAACATCCATTCTTTTTCTGTTTGATCGTTTTCTCCATCGCCTCGATGTCGAGGGATCTCTGCGAAAGGGAGGTGATGTTCGCTTTCCCAAGGTTAGCACCATCGCCCGCACTGTCAACGCGGTTTGGCGAACCGGCGCGAACGGAATGACACGCCGTGTATTCTGTTCCAATGGAGCAGCGCGGAAAAACATGCACGAAATTCAAGGAGGAGAAGTACGATGAAAGGAAAGATTCTGTTGCTTCTGGCGTTGGTTGCCGCGGTCGCATTGATCGCCGCGTGCGCCGCGCCGACCGCTGCGCCTGCGCCTACGACAGCGCCGGCGCAAGCGACCACAGCGCCCGCTCCCGCAGCGTTTAAATGCACCGATAAACTCGGCTGCATTGACATCGCCCCCGGCGCGCCGGTTCACATTGCCTACATGTTCGTCACGTCTGGCGATAACGCATCGCTGGGCACCGACACCCGGTACGGCGGTGAACTCGCCGTGGACGACGCGGGCGGCAAAGTGCTCGGACACCCCATCCAGTTTGACGGTCAGGACTCGGGCTGCACCGCTGAAGGCGGTCAGAACGCCGCGACCAAGGTCGCCGCAGACAAAACCGTCGTCGCAGTCATCGGGACGAACTGCTCCAGCGAATCCGTTCCCGCTGCTCCCATCATCACGAATGCCGGTTTAACGATGATCTCGCCCTCGGCGACTTCACCCGCGCTGACCGATCCCGCCAAGCACCAAGCCGGTTTCCTGCGCACCGCGCATAACGACAAGGTGCAAGGCGCGGTAGCGGCTCAGTTCGTTTACACGCAGCTCAAATTCACGAAGGCGGCGACGATTCACGATGGCAGCCCGTACGCACAGGGCTTGGTCACCGCGTTTGCCGACAACTTTAAGCAACTTGGCGGCACCATCGTCGATCAAGAAGCGATCAACGTGGGCGACAAGGACATGAAGCCGGTGCTGACCCGCATCGCTGCGACTTCGCCGCAGTTCCTCTACTACCCCATCTTCGTCGCCGAGGGTGGCGCTATCGCCAATCAGGTCCGCGATGTGCCGGGGATGGAGAAGGTCGTCATGATGGGCGCGGACGGCATCTTCACCGAAGACTTTGTGAAAGCCGGCGGCAAGAACACGATCGGCATGTTCTGGTCCAGCCCAGACTTTTCGTCCTTCGGCAGCGGCTACCAAGCCCTGGTGGCAGCTTACAAGAAGAAATACAATACGCAGACCTTGCTGGGACCTTTCCACGCTCACTCGTACGATGCGATGAACATGATCCTGGCAGCGATCAAGAAAGTGGCAGTGCAGGATCCCGATGGTACGCTCCACATCGGCAAGCAGGCACTGCGTGACGCGTTGTACGCCACCGACATGCAAGGAATCACTGGGCATATCAAATGCGATCAGTACGGCGACTGCGCGGATCCGCACATCGCGGTCTACCAGTTGACCTCGGATCAGTTCAGCAAGAACCTGATGCCCGAGACGCCCATTTGGAAGCCCGGCGGACCCAATTACACGTACAACCCCAATCCGTAATTCCTGCTGTGGCTGTGGCAGTGAGTTTGGGCTAGTGCTCTGGATGAGCCGGGCGGATTGCCCGGCTCATCCGAATACCTGCGAACGGAGCAAATCCCTCCATGTTAAGCAAGTTATCGGATCGCATCAATCCGATGGACGTCATGATGTTTCTCATCGGCGGCTCCATCGCGGCGGTAATCCTGATCGGCTCCGCGCTGACGCTCATTCACGGCAAATATTCGAGCGCCCAGTGGTTTGACCTGCTCATTTCTGGTCTCGCGCTCGGCGGCGTCTACGCTCTCATCGCTCTGGGGTATACCCTGGTCTATGGTATCTTACGCCTTATCAATTTCGCGCACAGCGAAGTGTTTATGAGCGGACCGTTCACCGCTTACTTTCTCGCCAACTACCTGGGGCAGAGCGGTTTTTTAGACGCGAACCCGGTGGTGGGTTTGGCGCTCATCTTTATCCTAGCGATGCTGGTCTCGATGACTGTCGCGGTGATCGTCGAACGCATCGCTTACCGTCCGCTGCGACACTCGCCGCGGCTGGTCCCGCTGATCACCGCGATTGGCGCATCGTTCTTCCTACAGTATTTTTTCCGCGGCTTGTACGGTCCCAATATCAAAGTGTATCCGGAAATCAAGGTGCTGGATGCTTATATCCACTTGGGCATCTTTCGAATTCAGTACACGCAACTGCTGGTCATCGTCGCCGCCGGGTTGATGATGTTGGGACTGCATCTGTTCGTACAACGGTCACGCGTCGGCAAAGCGATGCGCGCGGTCTCGGAAGACAAGGATACCGCCGCGCTGATGGGCATCAACGTAGACAACGTGATCGTCATCACCTTTATGCTGGGCGGCGCGCTGGCTGGCGCGGCAGGCGTTCTCTACTTGTTGATGTTTCCCCAGGTCTACTTTCTGATGGGCTTTATTCCGGGCATCAAGGCGTTCACCGCGGCGGTCTTGGGCGGGATCGGCAATATCCCCGGCGCGATGTTGGGCGGAATGTTCCTGGGTATTATCGAAGCAGTGGGTCCCAGTCTCTTCCTCGATGGTCTGGGGATTCCCGCGCCGTACCAACTGAAAGACGCGATTGCCTTTACGCTCCTGGTCTTTGTGCTGATCTTTCGTCCTTCTGGTATTCTCGGCGAAAAATTGGCTGAGAAGAAAGCCTGAGGTCAAACGCTCATGTCGTCTACACAGCGCACACCAGCTCTGCCGAAATGGCTGAGCGCATCGATCAAAATCGGATTGATTGGCGGCATTGTCGCGGTGCTGATCGGCTTGCAGGGAATGTTGGCTGCTTTTAGCACCCGCAATATCTTGGGTACCTACATCAATATGGGGCACCTACTGCTCTTGCTGGCGATGTTCGTCACCGCGTATCTTGGCGTGAGCCGCAGCCGCGCGTCCGGTCCGGCGCGCGCCATCGTTGCCGGCGCAGTCGCCGGGTTTATCGTCGGAGCAATGCTGGTTCTTCTCGTTTTCATCGGCACACGTATTGATCTAGGCGCCGTGCTGGTCAACGCGGTTCCCGCCCTCTACGCGTCGCTGACGTTCCATCAAGACGTGGTGACGGGCAGCGTCTTGTTGCTGATCGTTAGC
>DAIDTM010000339.1 GCA_027457205.1 Anaerolineae bacterium
CGTTTACTACCGATGCCGACGTTGTTTTTTCATTCGCCCCGTGGGGCAGATTTTTGCAAATCCCTCGCCAAATCGAAACCGCGTGCCCCACACAACGTCCGATTCTGGTGCATTGGAACACGGAAGACCCTCCCGACCTCAGAATACCGTGGTCGATTACGACAAAGATTGGCGAATTCCGTTCGTGGGTGGACCGACTGAATGACTGTGACAAGGGCCGCGCTCTGCTAACCAGATTTCCCTTCTCTTACATCAATCGGAAAATGCACAAGTTTCGGTACGTTGGCGACTATTACTACGCCTGGCGTCGCCGTTGGATCGACTTATTGTTTGAATCATCAGAAATCTACGCCGCACGCTATCGCGAACACGGAATACCTACCGAGTACGTACCCTGGGGAACCTCACCCAATTGGTATGCCAATCTCGGCATCGAGCGCGATATTGATGTGTTGTGGTTTGGCAAACGACGCACCAAGCGACGCTGTGAATTGATCGACCGAGCGCAAAGTGAATTGTCAGCCCGTGGATTTCGAATGTGTATCATTGATCCAGCTGAACAGCCGGTGATTTCTGGCTGCGTGCGGAATCAATTGCTCAATCGCGCCAAGATCACTCTAAACTTGCTGCCGACCTGGTACGACAATAACTTTTCTTTTCGGTTTCACTTCGCGGCGGGAAACCGCTCGCTCGTCGTTTCGGAAGACTTTTTGCCGCATTACACGATCTATGAAGCAGCTAAACACTATGTTTCAACGCCTGCGGCGAGATTGACGGAGACCTTGGTGTACTATCTGGAGCATGCCAATGAACGCGCGGAGATCGTCGAAAACGCCTACCAACTCGTCACAGAGCAATTGACGCTCCGAAACAGCATCCAAACCATCATGAGCAAAGTGGAGAAACTGAATGCTGCGTCGAGCAACCCGCGACTGAAGATGACCCGATGAGCAACGAATCGCAACGAGTTTTGCTCGTACTCGCTCATCCCGACGACTCGGAATATTTCTGCGGAGCCACACTCGCCAAGTGGGCGCGCGCAGGCAAAGAGATACGTTACCTGCTGCTCACCAGCGGCGAAAAGGGAATCGACGACCCAACAATGACGCCTGAAAAGATCGGCGCAATTCGGCAGGCGGAACAGCGCGAGGCGGCTCAAGTCATCGGCGCAAAGGGGGTGGCGTTTCTGAAATACTGCGACGGCGAGTTGGTCAACACGTCCGAGGTGCGGCGTGAAATCGTCCGCGAGATTCGCCGCTTTAGACCGCCGATCATTGTCACCAGCGATCCAACCACATACTTTACGGGAAATACGTATCCCAATCACGCCGATCACCGCGCCGCAGGCGCGGCGACCCTCGAAGCCGTCTGGCCCTCCGCGGGCAGCCGAATGTATTTTCCAGGATTGTTAGAAGAAGGATTTGGACCCTACTCGCCGCAACAAGTCTGGCTCGCATTGACGAATCAGCCCAACACGTCTGTGAATGTGACCGACACGATTGATCTCAAGATCGCCGCGCTGCTCAAGCACAAGAGTCAGATCAACGAATCGCCGGAAGAGTTGATGAAACGCATCCGCGGTCGGCGGCGTCTCCCCATAGCGCAAGGTTATCGCGAAAAATTTCGCGTCATCCGACTTGCATAGTTTCGCCGATTCTCCTACGCTATCGCGACCAACAATAACCCTGCCACCATCGTCGCCGCCGCGAATACGCGCACCGCGCCGAACCTTTCCTTCAGCAGCAGCCATCCCATCAGCGCGCCCATCACTACGCTGGTCGCGCGCACCGCGCCCACGTAACTCGCCGCCGTCATCGACATACCGGTGAGCGCCAGCAAATAGCTGCCAATCGTCGCCACACTGCCGATCGCGATTCGCCGCCAATTGCTTTTGAATTCCCGAATCGTGCTGGCGCGATTCGCGCGCGACCACACGACCGGCGCATAGCCCAAGCCAATGCCGGCGTAGACCCAGGCATTGTAAACCAGCGGCGTCGAGTACGACACACCGACCTTGTCCAGCGTCGAGTAGACGGACACGGTGACCGCCGCGAGCAGCGCCCACTGCGCGGGACGATGCGATAGCGCGCGCAGCGGCTTCCAAAAATCGTCCAGCGACGGCAAACTGGCAAGATATACACCTACAACCAGCAAGGCAATGCCGATGTACCCCAGCAGGGGCAATCGTTCGCCAAGAAAAATCGCGCTCCACAGCGCGATGAGGAGCGGCGGCGCGCCGCGCGCAATCGGATAGACTTGCGAGAGATCGCCTGCCGCGTAGCCGCGCGTGATCAGCCCAACGTACGCGACTTCCATGAACAAACTCACGGCAAGCAAAAGCCAAATCGTGCGCGGCACGCCCAGCCACGCTTGGGTAAGCATCCACGCGCCATACCACGTTGCGCCGACGCTGACGCCCCACCACATAAAGGCAGACGAATCGCGCGCGTCTTTGGCAAGGAAATTCCAGAACGCGTGCAGCACCGCGGCAATGAGAACGAGAACGAGTGCGGTTACAGGCATAGTGGTCAGTGGGTGGTGGGAAGTGGTCAGAAAGAGCAAGTCACTGCCCACTACCCACTGTCCACTAGTTCTTCTCCTCCAATTTTCTCTTGAACACCTTGCCGACAAACGTCTTGGGCAGTTGCTCGCGAAACTCGACGAACCGCGGCACAGCATAATCGGCAAGACGTACACGGCAAAATTCCACAAACTCCTCCGGCGTCGCCATCTCGCCTTTCTTTAACACGACGTATGCCTTCACAACTTGCTCGTCGCCGTCCGGCGGTACGCCAGCCACCGCCACTTCGAGCACCTTGGGATTCTCGTACAACACTTCCTCGATATCGCGCGGATAAACGTTGTACACGCCCGCGAGGATCATGTCCTTTTTGCGGTCGATGATTTGAAAATAGCCGTCGCTGTCCGCGCGCGCCAGATCGCCGGTAAACAACCAGCCGTCCCGCAAAACCCGCGCCGTTTCGTCAGCTCGATTCCAATAGCCGCGCATCACCTGCGGACCGCGCACGATTAACGCGCCGATCGCGCCCAACGGCGCATCCAGTCCCGTCTGCAAATCGACGACCTTCGCTTCGGTATCGGGCAGCGGCACTCCAATCGTGCCCGTCTTGCGCTGACCATAGATCGGATTGGCGTGCGTCACCGGACTCGCTTCCGTAAGACCGTAACCTTCGACCAACTTGCCGCGCGTCAGTTTCTCGAACGCCTCTTGAACTTCGAGCGGCAGCGGCGCAGCGCCGCTCACACACGCGCTGATCGATTTCAAACCGAAACGGCGGACGTTTGGATAATTGTTGATGGCGAGGTACATCGTCGGCACGCCGGGGAACAGCGACGGACGATACCGCTTGATCACCTCCAAGACCTCGCGCGTCGAAAAAGTCGGCAGGAGGATCAACGTCGCCGCAATCGCGATACCGAGATTCATACACGTCGTCAATCCGTACGAGTGGGAAAAAGGCAGCGCGCCCAGAATGATCTCCTCGCCTTCATCGATGTCCGGGATCCAATGCCGCACCTGAGTCGTGTTTGCCACCAGGTTCGAGTGCGTGAGCATCACGCCTTTCGGTCGGTCCGTCGTGCCGCTCGAGTACTGAATCACGGCGAGGTCGTCGGGCGTAACCTCAACTGACGGCGGCGCATTCGACGCGCGCGCGAGCAATTCCTGAAAGGCGTGCACGTCCGATTCCCCGCGCGCGTCGATGCGGTGTCCCTCGCGCGCTTCGCGCACGGCCGAGAACAACGCGCGGCGCAGTGGCGAAAAATACTCGCTGATATTGGCGATGATGACGCGCTTGAGAGGCGTACTCGGCTTGACCGTTTCGATGAGCCGATAAAACACACTGAGCGCAACCAACGTCTCCGCGCCGGAATCGTTGAGTTGCTGCGTCAGCTCCTCGGCGTTGAATAGCGGATTTAGACTGACGACGACCGCGCCGGCGGCTAGCGCGCCGTAGAACGCGATGACGGTCTGCGGCGAGTTCGGCAAGAGCAGTCCAACCCGATCACCCTTCTTGACCCCCAGTTCGATGAGCGCATTCGCAAAACGATTGACGGCGTCGTTCAGTTCACGATACGACATTGCGTGATCGTAGAAAATGATCGCCCGATGGCGCGGATAACGGCGCGCGGCTGAATCGAGCAGACCGTGCAACGGCTGGGACGGATACGCCAGCGTGAAAGGAACGTCGGCTTCATAGTGGCGCAGCCATGGGCGCTGTTTGACCAGATCGAGCGTCTCGCGCTCGCGTCCTTCGCGCCACGACACGACCGTGCCGCCGAGAAATCGCGCGATTGCGCGATTCACGGCATCAGGTCGCTCGAGCTGAACGAGATGCGCCGACACCGGAATCTTGGCGACCTGCGCGCCGGGGATTCGGTCCGGCACGGCATCGTACGCCGACGCTTTAAAAACAAGGTCGCGATGCCCGATAATGACGAGCGTCGGCGCTTGGACGCGCGGCAGCACGTCGTCGCCGTCCCATTTCGACAGCGCGTCGTGATACATCGCCTTGAGAACGGACGCCGGCGCGGCAAGCGACTTGGGGAACATGGCGCGGATTGGCTCCGCAATCGTGGTGGGGAGCCGGAACGCGAACCGAATTAGAGGATTCAACTCGAATTCGACGGATGTGCTCGCGAGGATCAGCCGCTCGACGCGGTCTGGATGCTTGACCGCGTAACTCGCCGCGAGCGCGCCGCCAAATGAATGACCGAGGACGACGAATCGGCGCGGCAACCGCAGCGCATCGACCACGCGCTCGATGTCGCCGACCAGCTCATCGACGGTGTACGCGCTGGCGGGGCGGTCCGACAGACCATGCCCGCGCAAGTCGAGCGCGACCACCCGGCTCCGGTCGGCAAACTCGATGAGCTGCTGTTCCCACTGCATCGCGTATCCACCAAAGCCATGAATGAAAAACAACGTCCGCTCGGCTGGCGAACGTCCCGCGTCGATCACGCTCAGCCGGACAAGGGGACTTTTGGAGACGACGATTTCTTTGCGATACAGATCGAGGTCGAGGAGGGGCATTGAGACGCGTTGTCAATTCTAGATTTCGGATTTTAGGTCACACGCTTCCGCGCCGCTTCAATTCTATCTGCAGCGTCCAAAGCATCAATGAGAGTCTTCTCCCAAATCGTAGATCCCAAATCCTAGATTCGCGCGAGCCACCACTGGACTCGCGCGGGAATCCATTCGTCCAAAGTTTTCCACGGCACGAGCATTTCACGCATCACCGGAAAACGCCGGGTAAAATTCCACGTGGGCGTGAACGCGAGTTTCTTGAGATACGTCGTTACCCGCGCGTCGTTCTACGGCGTCTTGGGTAACCTGCCGCGAAACAGCTCCGTCTCCAGCACGCCGCCTTTGCCCGCGTCAGGTCCGGCTTCCTGCTCTGCCCACGCGCGGATTTCCATAAATGGCTCGACGGACGCTGCCATGGCGTGTTTGCCGGGCTGCGCGAGCAAAACCGGGTGCGTGTCTTCGATCGCGCCGCCCTCCGCCTGCCCGTACATCCCGTGCCAACTCGCCTCGACCGCGACCACCTCGCCGCGCGCGCCGACGAAGGTCCACGCGTGCTCCAGTTCGTACAGATGCCCAATGTCCCAGTCCCACCATAACGCATATTCAACCGCGCGCACGGCGCGATAGCCCACACTGCCCCACTCGATGCGCCGACGCGGCACGAACGACGGCGATACATCCTCGCGGTCGAAAATGGTATAGCCGGCGGCGAGCAGCGTAAACGGCTCGCGCTCGTCCGCCCGAATGATCGGCGCATAGCGCGCGGCAAAATCAAGCGCGGTGGTGTCTTGGGTAACCCGTGGCAGTTGCGATCCGTCCATCTACGTCCCTTCGATTCGAGCAATCAGCCCAACCAACTCGACCGCGTTCCGCGCCTCATACGCCGGCGCGTCGACGAAATCGGGATCAGGCAAATAGCGGTCGTTCCAGTGAAACCAGATGGAAATCAGTCCCATTTGATTCGCGCCGCGCACATCGCGCATCACGTTGTTGCCGATCATCAGAACGCGCGGATAATCTGACGGGGCGAGGCGCAGCGCGTCGAGCGCGGCGCGAAAGATGCGCGGGTCGGGCTTTTCGCAGCCCACTTCTTCCGAGATCGCCAGCGCGTTGAACAAATCGTATAAATCATGCTGATGCAAAACGTTCCGCGCCGTCTTGGCGCGCGTATCGGCGACGAGACCAAGCGGATAGCCGCGCGCCTTGAACGCGCGGACGACATCGCCCATTCCGTCAACCAGTTCCGCGCGTTGCGTGTTTCCCTCCACGTCCTTGACCTCGGTCTCTTCGCGCATAATCACATCGCCGAGATCAAACAGGACCGCCGCGATGTTCATCGTGAACCAGAGACCGCCGAATCATTTTTCATTCTTGACCTGCGGCTTGTCAATTCGCCGCGCGCTGATCAGCCCCCAATCGTCCTTGTGCCCTGTGACTTCGGAAAAGCCCGCCGTCTCCAGCATGCCGCGATATTCGACAAAAGTATAGACGTCGCCCTCTGGACTGAACAAGAGCA
>DAIDTM010000340.1 GCA_027457205.1 Anaerolineae bacterium
GGTCGCGCACAAGTGACGCGGTGGGCTAGGGCAGATTTCCGATGCCGTTGGTAATCCGGCTGAACGTGTTGGCAACCTGGCTGCCATAGACGGCTAACATGACCAGGACGACCAACGCGATCAGCATCAAAAGAAGCGCGTACTCAACCAGCCCCTGTCCCCATTGCTTGGGCGCTAGTGTCATGAACCACCTCCAACATGCTGCGAGCTTCTCAATTTGGCATTTTAGTTCGTCAAGTTTATAATACCGCGCGTGAACTCGATTGTCAATCGGACAAAAGGTCTGGTCGCCCGGCGTCTTGATTTGCTCCTGCAACTCGCGCTCTTCGCGGCGGCGTTCGTCCTGTACTGGCGCACCATGCCGCCCACCGTTCTTGACGGCGACAGCGGCGAGTTCCAGTACATGGCGTACATCCTCGGCGTGGCGCACTCCAGCGGCTATCCGCTCTACCTCCTCCTCGGCAAGTTGTTTACCTTTCTCCCGGTGGGCGATGTCGCGTTTCGGATGAATCTGTTTTCGGTGGTCTGCGCCGCGCTCGCCGCGCCGCTGGTGTACGCGGTGGCGCGGCGCGTCATCGGCGCACGCCTCCCCGCGTTGCTGGCGGCGCTGCTCCTCGCAGTCATTCCGTCGACGTGGGGCGGCGCGTTAGACACCAAGCCGTACGCGCTCCATTTTCTGCTCGGCGTCCTCGCGCTGCTGTTCGCGTTGCGCTGGCACGCGGAAGGCAACGCACGCGATTTCTACGCGCTGGCGTTCGTGTTTGGCTTGGGCTTGGCGAATCACCACGTCATCATTTTTACCGCGCCGGCGTTCGCGCTCGTCGTCTGGCTCAACCGCGCGCGCTTGAATCGGACGATGTTCGTGCGCGGCGCGGCGCTCGCGCTGGCGCCGCTGCTGCTCTACGCTTACATTCCGATCCGCGCGAACTATTTCATCGCGCAGCAAAACCCGGCGAACTGGCAGATTTATCCGCGCGAGGACGCGATTCTCAAGGGCACCGTTACGGCGTATTACATCAACACGCTGCGCGGGTTTGTCAATCTGATCACTGGACTGGACAACAGTTACAAACTCGGCTTTACATCCGGCGCGGAACAGGTCAACCGCTTCGATAATGCCGCCGGTTTGCTGCTCCAACAATTTGGCGTCATTGGAATCATCCTCACCGCGCTGGGCGCGGTCGTATCGTTTTGGCGCGATCGGAAAACTTTTGCGATTCTGCTGATGTTCGGCGGCGGGGTCGCGTTTATCGCGCTCTATCTGCGCGGCATTTCGACGGTTTACTATTTCTCGCTCGCCTATTTTATCCTTGCGCTGTGGATCGGGTTTTGCATCGACCTGCTGATGCGTCAGAGTGCGCGCGTGCAGCGCGCCGCGCCCGCCGTCATCGCGCTTGCTGCGCTCGCGTTACCGATCGGCGCGCTTGTCGCCAACTATCCGCGGCTCGACGAAAGCGCCAACTATGCGCCGCGCAATTACGCGCAGGCGGTGTTGAACGATCACCTTGCGCCGAATGCCGTCGTGCTCGCGCCATGGGAAGTCTCGCAGCCGATGCGCTATTTTCAGTTTGTCGAGAATCAGCGCCCTGACCTGCTCGTCGCCAACGTCTCTCCGCTCCTCGATCGACAGTTCGAGACGATGCTCAAGAACGCCCATGATTTGCATCGTCCTTTCTACTGGGTGCAGTTTACGCCGGAAGTGAACACACCCGGCGTGCCGCGTTCGGTGCAGGCAGTCCCGCTGCCATTGCTGCAAGCGCCGCAGCCGCATTACACGCTGCAAGACGCGCACACTGTACCGGAAGTGCAGGTGTTGGGCTATGACCTCGAACCTGATCCGCCGCAGCCGGGCAAGCCCACGCGCGTGCTGGTGTATTATCGCGCGACCGCCCGGATGTATCCGATGTACGCGGCGTCGTTGACGATCACCGACATTACCGGCAGACCCTGGCAAACGCTCAATGGATTTCCCGGCACGTTCTACTTTCCGACGTACCGCTGGTACGAGTTGGGCGAGTACTATCGCGACGCGTGGTCGATCAATCTGCCAGCGGACGCGCCGAGCGGGTTGTACCGCTTGGACTTGAGTTGGTACGTTTACAATCAGGCAACCGGCAAGGCGGACACCAGTCAAGTGTACAACGTCTCACTGGGTACGATTCGCGTCGGCGATCTCACCGGCGGCGCGATCGCGCACGCGCAAGACGCGCGCGTCGGCGATGCGATCACGTTCCTCGGCTGGAACGCCGATGCGACAACCGTCCGGCGCGGGCAGTCGATCAATCTCGATCTCTTCTGGCGCGCCGATCAAACGGTGCAGCAATCGTACACCGTTTTTGTGCATTTGACCGATGCGACCGGGCGCGTCGTCGCGGACGCGGACAGCCCGCCGTCGCAGGGATTATTCCCCACCGATCGATGGACGCCGGGCGAGACCGTGCGCGATCGGCGCACGCTGAAGGTGCCGGCGAATCTCGCGCCGGGAACTTATAGCATCGAAGTTGGGATGTACCTGCCCAGCACGGGCGCGCGTCTGCCCATCGGCGCAAGCGACAAGATCGTGCTGACCCAAGTGAGTGTCCAGTAGATGCGCCGCGGGTGGATTGCGCTGTTGCTCATTCCTGTGCCGGCGGCAATCTTTCTGGCGCAAGCCGGTTATTTTTCTTCCTCCGATGGAATGATTCATCTCTATCGGCTCTTTGAACTCGACCGCGCGCTGCGCGCCGGTATGCTGTACCCGCGCTGGTTTCCACTTTCCGGTTACGGCTATGGACTGCCGGTGTTGAATTACTATCCGCCGCTCTCGTACTATCTCGCTCAATTGTTTCACCTCGTCGGCGCGGGTTACATCGCCTCGATCAAATTGCTGATCGCGTTGAGTTTCCTCATCGCGGCAGTCTCGATGTTCCTCTTTGCGCGCGATCTCTTAGGCGATGCGCCCGCGTTCGTCGCCGCCGTCGCTTACACGTACCTGCCGTACCTGCTCTCCGATGCGTACGTGCGCGGCAACTTTCCGGAATTGCTGGCGATGAGTCTCCTGCCGCTCGCGCTGTGGGCGTTTCGGAAGGCAGAAGGCGGAAGGATGAAAGATGAAGACGAATCGCCTGGCTCTTTATTTCATCCTTCAGTTATTCTCGCCGCGCTCGTGTTCGCGGCGATCATCCTCGCGCACCACCTGACGGCGATGGAGTTTGCCGCGCTCTTGCTGGCGTACGTTCTATTTCTCTTCGCGATACGGCGCGATTGGAAATCGCTGCTCGCTTCCGCCGGTGCAGTCCTGCTTGCGCTCGCGCTCAGCGCGTTCTACTGGCTGCCGGCACTGGCGGAACTAAATTTGGTTTACGTTGGACCAGCGTCCGTCGCGCGCTTTCTTGTCAACCGCTTGGTCAGTCTAGCAGACTTGGCGGCGCCGTCGCTCGCGTACGCCTATCTGCCGCAAGGCGAGGTGCTGAAGCACGCGTTCGGTTTTCCGCAAACGCTGCTCGCGCTGGCAGTTGGCATCATCGCACTGGTCGTCGCGTTCCGTCGCCGCGTCTGGCGCACGTCACGCAACACGCAATACGCAATACTCACTACGCCTCACGCCTCACGCCTCACGCCTCACGTTTTATTTTTCTTCCTTGTCGTCGTTGTGTCCATCTTTATGACGCTCTCGTTCTCCGCACCGCTCTGGTACGCGATTCCGACGTTGCGCTTTATGCAGTTTCCGTGGCGTTTCCAAATCCTGACGGGCATCGGCATCGCGTTTCTTCTCGGCGTCGGCGCGAAATGGCTCGCGGCAGCGGTCGCTCGATTCAACGCGTCTGCCGTGGTCTGAGGTCTGTCAAGCATCGTGCTCATCGCGCTCGGCATCGCCAACTTGCCAGTGCGGACGTTTCCGTTGACCGACGCGCAGGTCAACCTGCTGCGTTCCAGCGATTCCGATTACGTCGTCGCGCAGATGGGCTGGGGCTGGACGCGCGAGTTTGTTCCGGCGACGGCGCAGGATTTCGAATCGATCTACGCGCCGATTGCCAACCCGAGCACGCCGCTCATCTCCGCGCGACCGCTGCCTTCGATTCAAATTCAGGACGATGGCTTGTTGTCGAGCGCGCTGCGCGTTTCTACGCCGCAACCAACCGACGTATCGCTCCATACTTTTTTCTTTCCCAACTGGCAGGCGTACATCGATGGCGCGCCGGCGCGGACGTTTCCGCGCGGTTCGCTCGGACTCGTCAGCGTTACCGTGCCGTCCGGCGATCACACCGTCGCGTTTCGATTTGAGGACACGCCGCTGCGCGTCGCGGCGAATTGGATTTCTTTGCTATCCGCTATCGCCGGTTTCGTTTGGTTGTTCGTCACGCATCGCCGCGCGGCAATCGGCGTGGTCGGCGCGTTGGTTCTCATTGGCGCGCTGCTCGCCTGGGACGCGCTCACGGCGGACGCCGCGCCGGCGCCCACCGCGGTATCGGCAAACTTGGACAACCGCGTGATGCTCATCGGTTACTCGACCGACCGCGTCGCCGAAACGATCTACGTCACACTTTATTGGTTCGCGCTCAACGCGATGGACAAGAATTATCAGGTCTCGGTGCATCTGGTCGATTCGAACGGTCAAACCGTCGCGCAGCACGACGACACGCCGGACCAAGGTCTCACGCCGACGACGCGGTGGCTGCCCGGCGAAATCATCGTCGATCATCACGCGCTGATGTTAAAGCCGGTCGTTCCCGGCGAATACCGACTCACCGCGGCGATGTATCTGCCGATGGACAACGGCTACGCCAATCTAGGCAACCCGATTGACCTGGGGCGCGTGCAGGTGAGTCCATGACCGCCATCGCACGACGCTGGAAAAGTTGGCTCCCGATTCTTTTGCTCGCGGCAGTGGCGCTCTTCCTCCGGTTATACGCGATCAACCGTCTGCCGCCCGGCTTGTTCGGCGACGAAGCGGTCGAAGGTCTCGACGCGCTCGATGTGCTCGCCGGCAATTTTGCGATTTGGTTCCACGCGCACCTGGGACGCGAGCCACTGTACGTATACCTCGTCGCGCTGTCGTATCACGCGTTGGGTGTGACGCCGCTGGCGACGCGCGTGCCGGCGGTGATCGCCGGCTTGTTGACGCTTCCCGCCGCGTTCTGGTTCGCGTACGAATGGGCGTTGTCGATCTTTCCCCGCGAGCGCGCATCGCGCATCGCGCTGTTGACGACCGCGCTGCTGACGATTTCGTTCTGGCACGTCGAAATGACGCGCAACGCGCACCGTGACACGCTCCTGCCGCTCGTCGAAGCGATTGGTTTCGCGCTGCTCTGGCGCGCGCTGCGAACGCACGACTGGCGGTTGTACGCAGTGAGCGGCGCGATGTTGGGGCTGGCGGTTTACACCTACTCGCCAGGTCGATTTGTCGGCGTGCTCGTCGCGGTGTTCCTCGCGGTCGAGTTATTGGCGCGATGGCTGGGTCAAGAATCCCGGCGGCGCATCGCGGCAATTCAATTCGACTGGCGCGGGCTGATCGTCGCCGCGGCGCTTGCGCTCCTCGTGATGCTGCCGCTCGGCGTCTATTTTCTGCAAAACCCGGTGCAGTTCAGCCGCCGCTTTACGAGCGTTTCGATCTTTGATTTCCCATCGCCGGCAGCCGCGTTCGCGTCGAGCGCAGTGGGCAATCTCGCGCAGTTCGTCATTCCCGGCGCGGGGTACGAAAGCAAGCATTACAACTTACCCGGCAAACCAGTTTTTGATTTGTTCATCGCGCCGTGGTTTTTGGCTGGCATCGTTCTCGCGTTCGCGCGCGCGCGGCGACCCGAATATCGGTTTTTGATCGTGTGGTTCATCGTCATGGCGACGCCGGCGTTCCTCACCGCCGATATGATTCCCAAAGGCGTGCGCGTGCTCGGCGTCGTTCCCGGCGTGTTCGTCTTTCCAGCGCTCGCAATGGACTGGGCAC
>DAIDTM010000341.1 GCA_027457205.1 Anaerolineae bacterium
GCATAGTTCCGACACACGGCAACCCGTGTCAGCCAGCACGAGCAGCACCGCGCGGTCGCGCGTTCCCGCTTTTTCAAGCAGGCGTTGAAAGTCTGCCAGCGCGATGCCGCGCGGAACGCGGCGCGGGGCTTTCGGCATTACGAGGCGACGAGTCGGGTCCACAGTCAACAACTCTTCATCGCAACACCAGTGATAGAACCGTTTGAGCGTGCGGACGTAGCCGCGAATCGTCGCGATGGAGAGACCGCCGCTCTCGGCAGGACGCTTCGAATGATTCTCGAATCGCGACGAGCGCGATTGCAGAGCGGCGATGAACGACCGCAGCGCGTCGGGGGCGCGCCAGTCCGCGCCGTCGGCGACGCAGAACGCCGAGAACGCCGCCAGATTCGCAGCATACCAGTCAAGAGTGCGCGACGACAGACCCGCCGCGCGGCAGGACGTGATGAAAGCGTCGATCTGTTTCTGCAAGAACGACCTCCTCGATGATGGGTGTTAGGTCAAAGATGATGGCGCGTCATCGTGCGCCGCCTTCGGCGGTGCGATAAAGTCGTGCCATCGGGCGCATCCGGGAGATGCGCGAAAGCCGCACGTATTATACCACACCCGTGCAAGCGAAAGGAAACCGTCCGTGAGTATCAAGATCATGACGAAAGTTTGGGAAACCAGCCCGCAGCGCGGCGCCGCTCTGCTCTGCTTACTCGCGCTCGCGGATTTCGCCAACGACGAGGGCATATGCTTTCCCCTGGTGCCAACCCTCGCGCACAAAATCAGACTCGAAGAGCGCGCGACACAAAAGTGGGTTTCGCGATTGCACAGCCAGGGAGAGATTTATCGCGCGCAGGCACGCGGTCGAAAGCACAGCAATCGTTTTCTGCTCATCGCCTACATTCCGCGCGCGGCCGCCATCGCGCTCTTGCAATCTCATTTCGGAATGACCAAGCAGCAGGCACAGCACGAAATGAAAAAGGTGCGCGATCATGCACCCCAAGTTGGGGTGCACGCTGGGACCGTTGGGGTGCACGCTCGCGCGGTTGGGGTGCACGCTGGAGCGCAAGGGGTGCACGCGCGTGCACCCATAACCACCAGCAGTAACCGTCAGCATAGAACCGTCAGCAACAACCACCACCCCGGTGGTGATGGTCTCCAGCCTCTTTCTCAATTTCAAATCGATGCGATCCGCGAGTTGGGTGTGTTGCAGGGAAACATCCCGCTCTTGGAAGTGCTGCCGCACGTAACTGAATCCTACATCATGGCGTGGTCTCAATACAGGCGCGAGAATCCAGGACTGCGCGGCGGATTCTTCTTTACCCAAATGCGCGATGCGCAGCTCCCACCGTCGCACGACACCGCGAGGTTTGCCGCGCAATGGCAGCGCGAGCAGGCAGAGAGAGAAGGGCGACGATGACACCTCTATTAGTTTTTGCCAAGCAAAAAGTCAAAGAGGTGTCATCATGAACACCATCTTTCACGGCGACGCGCGCGACATGAAAGAGATCAAGACGAGCAGCGTCAACCTGGTCGTCACGTCCCCGCCCTACAACGTGGGCATCGAGTATGACGGTGATTGGGACGATAACATGCATCCCGACGCATACGCCGATTTCACGCACGACTGGTTGAAAGAGTGCTACCGCGTCATGGCGCACAGCGCGCGCATCGCAATCAACATTCCGATCATGGGTAACTCGCCGCGCCGCGCGAAGGGCGAAGGACTGGTCCCGATGCTGCCGCTATTCGTTCAGCATTTGACCGACAACAAGTTCACGGTTCGCGAGATCATTACGTGGGTCAAGACCCACGCGGACGATCCTGCCGACATCGAGCAAAACTTTTGTGGGTGCGCGACACAGTGGGGCTCGTGGCTCTCACCGTCAAATCCAAACTGCCGTTCATTCTCCGAGCACATCATCATCGCGCACAAGGGCGCGCCCAAACTCGCGTGGGAAGGACAGAGCGATTTGACGAAGGAAGAATTTCTCGCGTGGACGCGGAACGTCTGGCTGATGCCGACCGCAGCGGACGCGCGCCATCCCGCGCCGTTCAACGTCGAGTTGCCACGCCGCTGCATCAAGCTCTATTCCTACGTTGGCGACACCGTGCTCGATCCGTTCATGGGCAGCGGCACGACCGCGCTGGCGGCGAAGATGACGCAGCGGCAGTATGTTGGTTATGAGCAGAGCGAAAACTACATCACGCTGGCGAACAACCGCTTGGAAAATTACGCGAACGCCGGCAAGAAAGTGGCGCTGCTGTGATCGCCAACGACACGCGTCCCGCGTGCCGCCGGGCGGCGTGGCGGCGAGCGAATGGAAGGAGAAGAACATGAGCGACGACTATCACAAACTGCTCGAACAGATTGCCGATCAAGCCATGCTCACGCGCCAGCGCCAGAAGGAATACTACAATCCGAAGACGCGGACGCAATCGGGTTTGCTCAACGCGAAGAAGGCGGAGAATGTTCTCGACATCCTGCTTGGTCGACTCGCGCAGATGCGCGCCGAGCAGAAGACGGACGCGCCGCATTACGAGCAGGCGGCGCTGCCCTAGGGTCCGAAATAGCCACCCGCGACCCCCCTCCAACCCCCTAGTGAATAGGGTAGTGAAAAACGTCTGAGAGGCGTTTTCAGGAGCCAAGTCGATGTCTGATACTCAAAAGGGCGAGAGCCGCGTACAGCTCGTTTGGGCGAAGCCCATCGGACGGCACGAATTTCGCTCGCTACGCAAGAAATTGAACGTCAGTGCAACCGCGTTCGGGCGAAAGCTCGGCGCCGAAATCGGACGCAAAGCGTTCTCGCGATCCTACATCAAACACATCGAGGGCGGTTCGATGCACGCCGCGCCGCCGATCGCTGAGGCGTTCCGCCGATTGCAAGCCAAGACGCGCGGGCTGCGCGACCCCAAGCCAGTCCAGCAGCCACGTATCTTGGTCTCGCGTTTCAATGTGCCCCAGGAAGTGCGCGCGCTGATCCGACCGCGCAAGTGTCGAGGGCATCAACGTTACCACTATTTCAAAACGACGACCCAGGTCTGGTGCGATCCGAAGAGCGAATGCAAGCGCGCGTGGCGACGGCGCACCAGACACCAAAAGACAAAGGAGGTGAGGTCAAAGCACACTTGCCCTGACGGGCAGTGCCAGGGAAGTTCTGTTCGGGGTTCGACGTCGAAATCGAAAAACGATCAGCGCGCTTTGCGCGCCATTCACAAGAGGAAGAAATGAGCATCGTTCTACAGTTCACCAATCCCCAGTTTCTGTTCGCGCTCTTGCTCGCACTGTCTGCCGCCAGCGGCGGCGGGCACATTCAGCCCACCGCCGGCGCGCCCAGCATCACCGTCCCGGTGAATCTCGCACAGTTGCAACAGCAGTGCATCAACACCGGCGGCGCGCCATTCATCATGCGGCAAGAAGCCGTGATGCGCGCGATGTGCGTCACGATGGCAAGCGCGGCAAATGTAGGAACGATCAAGGTGCAGGAGTTAGGAACCAACGTGCTGTGGATGTATGGCTCTGCCGACCAGGTCGCGCAGCAATGGCAGATTCTTTTCCCCAACGCGCAGGCAATCCTGACGCTGGCACAAGGCGACCTTGACATTCCAAATCCGTTCGGCAACATCGAGACGAGCGAATACTGGACTGACGAATCGCCCGCCGCGCCAGACTGTGGGAACAATCTCTACTACGTGGTTTCGATGTATTTCAAGAGTCGAGACCAGTTCGAGTTCTGCGTCAAGAAGGTCGTTTCACAGCAAGAGGTTGTGACCGCCGCGCTGCGAAAGATGTGGGACGCGGGGATTCAGATGGCGATCAAGGTCGGGGGCGGATACTATATCATCGAGCCAGGTGCGGTGACGACGCAGGGCGCAACCGAGGCGATGCTGAAGAATCCGAACTTCGCGCGCGCGGTGTTTCAGGTATTGGTCGAGTTGTCACAGGGGATTGCGAACGATCCGCAGAAGATTCAGGTGCTATGGGGCATCGCGCCGTTCGACGCGTTCCCCAGTCCGTGATCGTCGGAGCGCGCGCCGTCTGTTCCGATCAGGGCGCGCGCCCAGAGCAGTTGCCGCGCCACATCCGCGTCATCGGCAGCGACAGCAAACTGACGAGCGTAAACGACTTGCGATTTTCCAGACGCGTCGCGTTGGAGAATCGCAAGTTTCACGTAGACGCCCAGCGACGCGGGCACCGGCGCGAGCTGCACGAGATAGCCGAGCGCAGCCCAGCGCGCGAGTTCACGCCAGAGATTGGGGGGAGATGGATCAAGGTAGATCGTTTCCACAACCACATGATAGAACATACTTGCTAATTAGTCAAGCGAGGCGCAACGCTGTGCGCGCCCCTCTCCGCTCGCTCGGTACGATATCCGCGCTTGCGCCAAATGTATGCAGATCACGGGGCAGACCCGTGACGTATAGTTCTACTTTACTTAGTAGTACAGCGCGGACCTTGTCTACTACGGGCTGCCATTAAAAGTGAGAGTTACCACGCCAGTTCCCGAAGCTACATTAGCAATAGCTGTTCCACTGTTCTGGCGTATGCCCCACCACCACGCTTGACCACCACAGTAAACTGTCACATTTGAATCCGAGAACCACTTGTAATAGCCTAGCCCAACATTTTGACTGTTAGCCTTCAGGCCACCTGCAGGTTGTTGAGTTGGGTGACCCTCGTTTACCACTGCATTACAGTCTAGGTTAGAATTGTTGTTCATGATCGGGAAAAAGTAGAATTGGTCTCCAATTATGTTGCTGACCACCAAATTGGCCCCATCATGCAC
>DAIDTM010000342.1 GCA_027457205.1 Anaerolineae bacterium
GGTCGCGACGAGCGCGGAAGAAGCGCGGCAGATGGGATTCCTGGGCGCGGCGGACCGCGTCGTGATGAATCGCGATCAGCAGATCGCGGAAGCCAAGCGCACCGTGCTCACGATGGTCGCCGAGGGGTATCGTCCGCCGGCGCGCGGCAAGATCATCTACGCCGCGGGCGAACGGATGCTAGCCGCGCTCCGCATCGCGATCTATTCGATGGTGCAGGGTAAGTATATTTCCGAGTACGACGCGCACGTGGGCGACAAACTGGCGTACGTGCTGTGTGGCGGCAACCTCACCGCGCCAACCTGGGTCGATGAACAATACATTCTCGATCTGGAGCGCGAGGCGTTCGTCTCGCTTTGCGGCGAAGAAAAGACGCGTGAGCGGATCTGGAATTTCTTGAGCACGGGGAAGATGTTGAGGAACTAGCGAGGGCGTGGGGCGAGGGGCGAAGGATAAATTCCATGGGCGAGGTACGAGGAGCGAAGAACATGGAAACAACATCCAAACCGAAGAACTTTGAGGATTGGCAGGCGAACGTCCCGGAAAGAATTCGTTCTGGTCCTCTGTGGAGTTTTGGCGCGTATTCCAAAGCGTTGTTCCTGTACGAGTTGGTTTGGTGCGACTGCGAACCTCTGATGAAAGATACTCGCGGTCGTGCCATCGTTGAGCAAGTTATCCGAAGCGCCGGTTCGATTTGCGCGAACATCGAGGAAGGTTATGGGCGCGGGTTTGGGCGCGATTATGCTCACTTCCTCGGCTACGCGCTCGGATCGGCGCGGGAGACACAAGGTTGGTACATTCGGGCAAGACATCTTCTCAAAGCAAAAGTACTCGAACATCGCCTTGAGTTCATCGATGAAGTGATCGCGTTGCTGGTAAAGACGATTGGGTATCAACGCAAGACCGGCCGTTCGGTTGGTCTCCGCCCCTCGCCTCTCGCCACACGCAATTCCTAATTCGCAATTGGAGGCAATATGCGTGAAGCAGTCATAGTCTCAGCGGCAAGAACCGCCATCGGCAAAGCGCCGCGCGGCAAACTGCGGACGTATCGACCTGAAGATATGGCAGCCACCGTCGTCACTGCCGCATTAAAACGCGCCGGCGGACTGAAACCAGAAGAAGTCGAAGATGTTATCGTTGGCTGCGCGCTGCCGGAAGGCGAGCAGGGCTTGAATATGGGGCGCGTCATCGCGCTGCGCGCCGGTCTGCCCTACACCGTCCCGGCGATGACGGTCAATCGTTTTTGTTCGTCTGGGCTGCAGACGATTGCGCTTGCAGCGCAACAGATCATCACCGGCTGGGGCAATTGCATCATTGCCGGCGGCGCGGAATCGATGAGTATGGTACCGATGGTCGGCTTTCACTTTGCGCCGGATCCATGGATGGCGCTCGAATATCCCGGCGTCTACCTCGGCATGGGTTTGACCGCGGAGAACGTCGCGCGCGAGTACAACGTCACGCGCCAAGACCAAGACCAGTTTTCGCTCCGCAGCCACCAGCGCGCCATCGCCGCGCAGGATGCCGGCAAATTCAAGGACGAAATCGTTCCGCTGGAAGTGACGATTGTCGAAAAACCGGATGGCAGCGTGCGGACACTAAAGTACACATTCGACGCCGACGAAGGGCCGCGCCGCGACACGACACTGGACGCGCTGGCGAATCTGAAACCGGCGTTCGCGCAAGGCGGCACGGTGACCGCCGGCAATTCGTCACAGACGAGCGATGGCGCGGCGGCAGTCGTCGTGATGGAACGCGAACGCGCCGAATCGATGGGCTTGAAACCGCTTGTGCGGATGGTGTCGTTCGCGGTAGCCGGCGTGCGCCCGGAGGTCATGGGCATCGGTCCCATCGCCGCAATCCCCAAGGCGCTGAAAATCGCCGGGCTAAAGCTGGACGACATTGGCGTGATCGAGTTGAACGAGGCATTTGCCGCGCAAGCCATCGCGGTGATCCGCGGCTTGGAGATTGACGAAGAGCGCGTGAACGTCAATGGCGGCGCGGTCGCGCTGGGGCACCCACTCGGCGCGACGGGCGCGAAGCTAACGGTGCAACTCATCAATGAGATGAAACGCCGCCAGGTCCAGTTCGGAATGGTCTCGATGTGCATTGGCGGCGGGATGGGCGCGGCAGGGATTTTCGAGAACGTGCAGTAGGCGATTGTTTCCACTCCGCAAAAAGATTCGGGCGATGATTGCGAAAACAATCATCGCCCGAATCTTTTTTACGACGCTGCGCCGATGACTACGGCGCAGCGTCGTAAAAAAGATTCGGGCGATGAT
>DAIDTM010000343.1 GCA_027457205.1 Anaerolineae bacterium
CGATTCCAGACGCGGTGCTGGCACAGGTGGGCGACAAGCACGATCTGGGTGTGCACACCGAACTCTTTTCCGACGGCGTGATCGATCTGGTCGAGCGGGGCGTCATCACGAACGATAAAAAGACGCTGCACCCCGGCAAGATTATCGCCGGCTTTCTGTTTGGTTCGCAGCGGTTGTACGATTTCGCGCAGGACAATGCGATGATCGAACTACACCCGAGCGATTACGTGAACGATCCGTTCGTCATCGCGCAGAACGACCAGATGATCGCGATCAACTCGGCGATTGAAGTGGACTTGACCGGGCAAGTATGCGCCGATTCGATTGGTCCGGCGATTTACAGCGGTGTGGGCGGGCAAGTAGATTTTGTGCGCGGCGCGGCGCGCTCGCGCGGCGGCAAACCTATTATCGCGCTGCCAGCGGCGGCGAAGGACGGTCAGGTCTCGCGCATCGTCACGCAGCTCAAGCCGGGCGCGGGAGTCGTCACGTCGCGCGGCGATGTTCACTATGTCGTCACCGAGTACGGCGTTGCCGCGCTCTACGGCAAATCGATCCGCGAGCGCGTGCAGGCGATGATCCAAATCGCCGCGCCGCAATTTCGCGAGGAACTAGAACGGTACGCGCGGCAGAACAACTATGTGTAGCGTAAAGAGAAACGATCCGAATGTTGTCATTCTTGCTCTCCAATCTTGATCGTTCGTCGTCTGGGACGGCGGCTCGACAAATCGAGACGCGCCGCGGAATGGTGACCATCATCCCGTCGTGTCCATCGCCGGTCTTGCAGACGCTCAGCATCGACGACGGTCTGGGATTCTTCTGGCACAATCGACCGGACTTGCAGCGCGACGCGCTCTTGCGAATTGCGGCGCAGCCGAAGAGTCGCGTCACGATCGCGCATAACGCCGATCAGAAGATCGTCGGCTATGTGACGATCACCCAGCCGGACGCGGACACGCGCTGGGGCAGGGACCAAATCGATGGCTTGCTCGAGTTGGGCGGCATCGAAGTCGCGCGCGAATGGCGTGGGCTGGGTCTCAGCGACGCGCTGCTGAAGGCGACGTTCGGCGGCGGAATGTTCGACAAGGAGATTGTGATCGCAACCGGCTATCGCTGGTGTTGGGATATGGAATCGACCGGCTTGACCGTGCGTGAGTATCGCGATATGCTCAATCGAGTTTTCGAGCGCTATGGTTTCAAGTTCTTCGAGACGGACGAGCCGAACATCGCGTGGTATCCGGACAATGCGCTGGTGGCGCGCATCGGTCCGCGGGTTTCGCCGCCGCTGCTGGCGCGATTCAACGGGCTGCTCTTTGAGCGGCTCGGTTCCGATTACACGACGAGTGAGTTTATGCGGTAACGATTGCTCCTGCCCGATTGAATAAAACGCGCGTCTGTGATATATTTGGAAGCGAGGAAATAAATCGCGGGGAAGGGGAGCCAGACCCAATGAGACTCTTGAAACTATTTTTGGCGACGCTGACGGTGGCGCTGGTCACGTTTGGCATCTTTGCGACAGCATACGCTCAGGGCGGCGGAGATGCGACGCGCGGCGCGCAATTGTTCGCGCAGAACTGCGCGGTCTGTCACGGCGACCGCGCGCAGGGACGCATCGGCGCGACGCTGCGAAGGGATTTCCCGGGCATTCGCGTCGACGCGCTGCTGAAAGAAACGATCTCGAACGGCGTGCAGGGCAGCGTGATGCCGGCGTGGTCGCAGGCGAATGGCGGTCCCCTGACCGATGCCCAGATCAACGACCTCGTCGCGTTCATCCAATCGCTCGGACACCAAGCGCCCACGGTCGCCAATCCCGGTCCCACTGCGACCAATCTGCCGCTGCCGCCCACGGCGGTTGCCTTTCCCCCGGGCGATGCGACGCGCGGCGCAGCCATCTTCGCGCAGAACTGCGTCCCGTGTCACGGCGATAAGGGTCAAGGGCGCATCGGCGCGACGCTGCAAAAGAATTGGCCCGGCATCAATGTGCAGGGTTTTCTCACCGCGACGATTGCGCGCGGCGTGGCTGGCTCCAAGATGCCGGCGTGGGCGCAATCGAACGGCGGTCCGTTGAGCGATCAGGATATTGCGGATGTCGCCGCGTTCGTGCAGACGCTCACACCCGGCGCGCAGCCCACCAGCGTACCAGCCGCGCCGCCCCAGGGCGGTCCATTCGCCGGCACATTGGCGCTTGCGTGCGTCGCGGCGATTCTCATCCTCGCCGTGGCGGTTTTTGCGATCGTCCTTGCCGGCTCGCGGTCTAGACCCAAAGCCGCGTAAT
>DAIDTM010000344.1 GCA_027457205.1 Anaerolineae bacterium
GATTTTTTTGCCCTGAACGTGGATGTCGTTGATCGGACGGTAATTCGCGGAAATGTTCAGCGCGTGGTACGTTTCGACGAGCGGCTTGACGTAGAGCGCAAAGCGTTCGCCGATGTCGGCAGGCAATGCGTGGCGATGGAAAATCCACTGCGTAAAGACCTGGTTCTTGTCGAGGTACACCGCGCCGCCGCCGACCTCGCGCCGATAAATTGGCAGCCCGTGCGCGCGGCAGTATTCGACATCGACTTCTTTTTCGAGTTCCTGGTGAAAGCCGATGCAGACATACGGCGCGGTCGGCGCGACGAGGATGATCGTGTCCGGCGAATTTTCGTCGAGCGCGTAGGCGACCGCGTGGTAGATCGTCTGAGAACGGACGGGCGGAACAAGCCCAAGGTCGAGCAAGCGTATCTCGTTCATAGTTGCCATCATTTCCATTTTATCGCGATTGTTGAAAACTTACAAAGACTGTGGGCGGGGTCCCTCTTCCCCGCCCACACGCTATGACTCCGAGGAGAAAGCGTTCGACCTTGCGAAGGTTCCCAACCTTCGCAAGGTTCATCGTCAACTCACGCAAACATTCAGTCCGCTCGCGACTTCACCCAAGTCGTTGCCGTTCGCATCGACCATGTGGATCGCGCACGCCATGCACGGATCGAACGAGTGGATCGTGCGGAGAATCTCCAGCGGCCATTCTGGTTTCGCCAGTTTCGTGCCGACCAGCGACATTTCGTACGCGCCGGCTTGCTGCTTCTGATCGCGCGGCGACGCGTTCCACGTCGTCGGCACGACCATCTGATAGTTGTCGATCTTGCCGCCGCTGATGACGATCCAGTGTCCCAGCGCGCCGCGCGGCGCTTCCATATAACCGAACCCTTGCGCCTGCGAGGGCCACGACAGCGGATCCCACTTGTCGCCGTTGAAGGTGGCGGTGTTGCCGGCTTTGATTTCCGCCACGAGGTCGTTGTAGTACGTCTGCATCGCGTCGGCGAACACTTTGGTCTCGATGGCGCGCGCCGCGGTGCGACCCAGCGTCGAAAAGACTGCGGTGATCGGCGCGTCGAGCGCCTTGAGGACGGCGTTCGTCAGGGCTTGCACCTGCTGGTTGCCCGACGCGTACATCACGAGCACACGCGCGAGCGGACCGACTTCCATCGGCGTTTCGTTCCAGCGTGGCGCTTTGAGCCAGGAATACTTTTGCTCGACTTCAAGCTGCTGGTACGGCGGCTTGGGTCCGGTGTAGTTGAACGCCGTTTCGCCTTGCCACGGATGCAAGCCGACGTTATCGCCGCCGCTGTACTTGTACCACGAGTGCGCGACGAATTCTTTCATCTTGACGAAATCGCGCGGGTCGGGCTGCTGAATGTTTTTCAGATCGCGATTCAGAATGAACGCGCGCGGCACCAGAAACTTGGACGTGTCGCTATTGTCCGTATCCGGGAACTCGCCCCAGGTCAAAAAGTTGCCGAGTCCCTCGCCGAATGCGGCATAGTCTTTGTAGTACGGCGCGATCGCCAGCAGATCGGGCAGATAGACTTGGTCGACGAACGCGATCATCTTGCTGATCGAATCGCTGATGATCGACAAACGATCCGCGTTGAGCGCGGTATCGCTGTTCAGGTCGATCGGCATCGGCACACCGCCGACGACGAAGTTGGGGTGCGGGTTCTTGCCGCCGAAGATCGTGTGAATCTTGGTCGCGTCTTTCTGCCAATCGAGCGCTTCGAGATAGTGCGCGACCGCGAGCAGGTTCACTTCCGGCGGCAGTTTGTACGCGGGATGCCCCCAGTACGCGTTCGCAAAGATCGAAAGCTGCCCGCTGTCCACAATCGCCTTGACCTTGTTCTGCACATCGGCGAAGTACGCCGGCGACGAATTGGGCCAGGGCGAAATCGTCTGCTGAATGTCCGACGTTTTCTTCGGGTCGGCTTTCAGCGTCGCGGTCACGTCCACCCAGTCGAGCGCGTGCAGGTGGTAAAAGTGCATCACGTGGTCGTGCACGTACTGCTGCGCGATCATCAGGTTGCGAATGAGGTTCGCGGCTTTCGGGATTTTGATCTTGAGCGCGTCCTCGACCGAACGGATCGACGCGAACGAATGCACCGTCGTGCAGACGCCGCAGGCGCGCTGCGTGAACGCCCACGCCTCGCGCGGATCGCGTCCCTTCAAGATCGTTTCGATGCCGCGCACCATCGTGCCGGACGAGTACGCCTGGGTGATCGAATTATTTGCGTCCAACTCCGCTTCGATGCGAAGATGTCCTTCGATCCGGGTGATTGGGTCAACTACGATTCTTTGTGCCATTTTTCCTCCAGTGGTCAGTATCCGGTGTTCAGAATTCAGTAACCAGACTGAATACTGGTTACTGAATTCTGATTACTTTTCTACCAGCGCGTCGGCAACCATTTGCGACAAGCCAGCCACTTTGACATCGAGATTGAAATGCTGGACGCTGTCGGTGAATTGCAGACGGCAGTTGGAGCAAACCATCGCGACGGTTTTCGCGTTGGCTTTTTTGATCTGATCGATCTTCAACTCGAACGCGGCGTAACGAATCGGGTCGGCGTCTTTGATCGCGATGACGCCGCCGCCGCCGCCGCAGCAAATCGCTTCTTCCTTATTCGGCGTCATTTCCTTGAACGATTTTGGCGCAAGAATGTTGAGAATGTCGCGCGGTTCTTGGATGTGGCTGCCACGCCGCTGAATCTTGCACGCGTCGTGGAACGTGATCGCGCCGTCGTTATCGTACGCGCCGGGTTTCAGTTTGATCCGCCCGCTCTTGACGAATTCGCCCAGCACGCCCGCGATGTGCGTCACTTCGATGCCGGCAGGCACTTGCATAAAGTTCGCCGCGCTCCAGCGCAGCGCGTCGTATGCGTGACCGCACTCGGTCACCATCACGCGCTTGACGCCCAGTTCCTTCGCGGCGTCAAACACGCGCGACGCGAACAGCACGGTCAGTTCCTCGTTCCCTTCGTAAAAACCAAAGTTCACCACCTCGCGCCCTTTCGTGCTGATCGTCCACTTTTCGCCGGCGGCGTTCATGATCTTGGCGATCGCGGCGAGGTTGCTCGGAAACTTCATCACTTCGATGGACGAAAAGACGACGAGTGTGTCCGCGCCCTTCACGTCCACTGGCAGTTCGATTTCCCATTCGTCGGCGACCCATTCGATGCGCTGCTTGAATACCGCATCGGTCACGCCGAGCGGGCTGCCTTCGTTCTCTTGTTTCTCGACCGCCGCGTGCAAATCGGCGGGCACGGCTTGCGCGTTCGACAAACCGGTACGCACGTCGTGGATCATCGAACCCAAGTTGATGCCCATCGGGCAGACCATCGAGCACTTGTTGCACATCGTGCAGGCGTAATAATCGATCTCGCTCCAGTGCGTCAGGTCGGCGTCAGTCACCGCCTTTTCGAGACCGAGCGCGAGTTTGAACTTGCCGCTCAGCGTAAAGCGCTGCTCGTACGCGCGGCGCAAGAGTTCGATTTTCCACACCGGCGCGTATTCGGGATTGCCGGTGCCCTGGTAAAAGTGGCACGCTTCCGCGCACATGCCGCAACGTGTGCACGCTTCCAACTGCGCGGCGATCCACGCGCCGGTTTCTTTGACGAACGTGTTCACGGCTGTTTGCGATTTTTCCATCGTCATCCTCCTACGGCGTCACCGCGCGCTTGCCAAAGTCCGAACCGTGAATCGCTTTGGCGAAAAAGTAGAACATGAAATGCGAAATGCGGCTCATCGGAATCCAGATCAGCAAAACGTCTACCGCGAGCATGTGCAGCGCGAAGAGCGTGTCGTACTCTAGCCACAGGTGATGCGTCATGATATACCCGGTGACCATCGGCAGAAAAACGATCAACCAGTTGAGCCACTCGGCGGGACCGGTGAGCAGTTTCAGTACGGGATTGACGAGACGATTGATGAAGAGCGCGATCATCGCGACGATCGCGCCGGCGGCGAGCCAATCGACAATCGGCAGCGGCAGCGTGAACCAGCCAATGCCGAGCAGCGATTTCCAAACGAGCATGTGCGCGGTACCGAGAAAGATGACGACGAACAAACCGAGGTGGAACAAGCCGCCCGCGAGGTAAATCACCGGATTGCGGCTAAAGGTGTTTTTCACCCAGGGAACAAAGGGCCAAATGATGATGCCCTTCAGAAACGATACCGCGACGCCGCCCACCCGGCTGCCCTTCGCTTTGACGCGATCCGGCTTCCAGCCAAGCGCCAACACGCGCACCAATCGATACGCCATCCCGGCGACGAACACCAGCAGCGCGACTTGGAAGAACGGACCGCGCGCGAATTCGAGAATGTTTTCCCAGTTCATCGCTATCCTCCCTTCTCAACTTTCGCGCTTGTTTTTTGCATTCGATTGGCTGCCGCGACGCCCACGCCAATGACCGCGCCGGCGGCTGCCGCCGCGCCCACTGCCGTGATCGTCGGACGATCCAGCGGCGCGGACTGACCTTGATAGAATCCGCCGCCGTCCCAGAAATTCGGCTCGGAGCAGCCGAGACACGGATGCCCGGATTGAATCGGGAACGAGAGTCCTTGGTCCCATTTGATTGTCGCGCACGAGTTGTAGGTCGTCGGACCTTTGCAGCCGAGTTTGTAGAGACACCAGCCCTGTTTCGCGCCTTCATCGTCGAACGATTCCGCGAATTTGCCGGCTTCGTAGAACGCGCGACGCAGGCAGCGGTCGTGAATCGTGTGCCCGTAGAACGTCAGCGGGCGATGTAGACTGTCGAGCTGCGGCAGCGCGCCAAAGACAATGAAATTCGCGATCGTGCCGGTGGTCGCTTCGGGAATCGCGGGACAGCCGGGAATGTTGACGACCGGCTTGTCGGTGATGAGTTCCCACACGCCCTTCGCGCCGGTCGGATTCGGCTTGGCTTTGGGAATGCCGCCGAAGGACGCACAGTTGCCAGTGGCGATGATCGCCGCCGCGCCGGCGGCAGCTTCCTTCAGCAAGTCGACGGCAGTCCGCCCGCCGATGGTGCAGTAGACGCCGTCATTGTCCGTCGGAATCGAACCTTCGACGACGAGCACGTACTTGCCGGCGTACTTTTTCATCGCGTCTTGCTTCGCCTGCTCGGCTTGAAAACCGGCGGCGGCGCTCAGTGTCTCGTGGTACTCGATCGTGATCGTGTTGAGCACGAGATCGACCAGCGTGGGGTCTTGCGAACGCGTGAGCGCTTCGCTGCAACCCGCGCAATCCTGGAATTCGAGCCAGATCACCGGCACGCGCGGTTTGCTCGCCAGCGTGTCCGCGATGAACGCGGCAGAGGTAAAGCCGCGCACGTTTTCCAAATGCGCGGGCAAACCGCTTTCGTCCAGCGGCGGCGCATACCGCAGCCCCATCGCGCCAACCAGCACGCCGCACATCTTGACGAAATCGCGCCGCGAGATGCCTTGCCGTTTCAAATGCTGACCGATGGTTTCGTCGGGCATTAGCTCCTCCTTTGGAAGGTAGACCGGTATACAAGGAAACAAAATTGGGTTGACCCGTCCACTTGTTTACCTGTTTTCTTGTTTACCTCTTGTCATACACACGAAATATTTTCCGCTTCCATTTTCTTCTGGTACGCCGCGACGCCGTCCGCGCCAGTGACCAACGCGCCTTGCTCCGCGTCCCACGCGCTCGCTTGAATCTCGGCGATCCAGCCAGCGCCGTACGGATCGCTGATCGCCAGATTGGGATCGTCGGCGATTTTTTCGTTGGCGCGCAAAAGCGTGCCGCTGACCGGCGCAGGTACGGGACCGACAAACTTGCTGCTCTCGACCGTCGCCACGCTCTTGCCCTGCTTGATCTCCTGTCCGATGTTCTTGGCTTTGACGGTGACCGCGTTCAATTTGCCGCCGGACAGTTTGCCGGCGACCGAGGTCATGCCAACGCGCACCACGCCGCCGTCCATCGGCTTCGCCCAGACGTGCTTATCGATCAGGTAGTACAAATCTTCCGGTAAATTACAGCCGCGAACTGTTGCCATACTTTCTCCTTGAATCAGTCTCCAGCCCGTCAAGTTGGCTGTCTGGCTACTGGCGACTGACGACTGATGACTGGTTTTCAGAACGTCAGTACGATCTTCGCCTCGTCCATCATTTCCCACAGCGCCGCGCCGCCGATAACCTCGACGCCATCGATCAGGTCGCTGGCTTGGAGATTGTGCAGTTCGAAGGAGGGCGTGCAGGCGTACAGCTTGACGCCGCTGTCGACCGCGTCTTGCAAAAACGCGGCGACCGATTTGCCGCCGGCGCGCGGATAGACCGTCTCCGCTACACCTTTCTTGAGCAACAGCGTGCCGTCGGTGGTAAAGACCATCGCCACGTCACTGTCCATCACCGTACCGATGGTGGAAAGGAAGAACGGCGACGCGCAACGACGCGGCTCCTCCGGTCCGCTGGTCATAATGATCACTGCTTTGCTTTCACTCATGATTCACCTCATAAAATAAGAAATGCCCAGCACGGCAAAACGAATCGTCCGCGCAAGGCAATCATCACCTTGAGAACACGACAATCAATTTTCTTCCAACCTCGGAAGGAGAGCGATGGCTCAGACTTGAGCGATCTGGGCGACATGGCGCAGCCGCAGGATCAAATCCAGTTGCCGCTGACCGATGTGCGAGAACGTATCGGCGACCTTTTGCAGCAATCTCAAAAGCCAGTCCGCGCGCGATGGATCGACGATGCGAATGTCCGCCGCGGCGCGCTGCAAATCGGCGGCAGGAATGTTGCACCGCTGCGCGATCTCGTCGAACTTGAGCGCGCGCCGCGCCGATTCATCGGCGACGAATTGCCCGGCGAACAACATGCCGACGAACTCGTTGCCGACCTGAATCCGACCGCGCGTGTACGACAAGCCGGCGTGGCAGTGCTCGATCCGCGGCGCGCGTTCGGTCGTTTGCGCCAGCCGCGCCCACGACGCTTCGCACTGCTTGCGCCCATCTGGCGACGCGAGGATCAAATCGCAAAAGGAGCACGAGTTGCTCATCGGCGTCAGCGGTTTGCCGTCGATGGCAGTTGTCACCGAGCCAATGTCGGCGGCGGTCGCAAAGACTTCTTGAATCGGCTGGAGACAATCGAGGGGCAGGACGTCCGCACTGGGCGTAATCGCGTCGGCTTGAACGAGTTGTTTGACGGATTTTGGATTGACGAGACATTGCTCTACGACGTTGCGCGGGAATCGCCATTGACCGCCGACGCGAATACCGGTCAAGCGACCATCGCTCAGCATCCGATAAATCGTCGTCCGATCAACTTTGAGGAGTTCCTCAAGTTGTTTGGTCGTGAGGAGATCGTCCATTGGGCACAGATTGCCATATTTTAGGTCAAAATTCAATAGCAGGATAAGTCAAAATATGGCAAATTATGGCATCTGCGCTGTGGCAGATGAAACGCTCACCGCGATGAAATCGTTGCAGAAAAAGCAGCCCCTGAACCGCAAAAAACGCAAAGCGCGAAGGGAGAAAAACTCTGAACCTTCGCGCTCTTTGCGTTCTTTGCGGTAAAGCTTGTTTGATTTCGATTTGCCGTTGCTAGACGGCGATGGCAACCGGCGCTTCTACAGGCATCGCCGCTAGTTCCGACGCGCTGGGCAGCCGCATCGCTTTCACGATCAAGTCAGCCAGCGCGGTGATCTGCACATTGAGGTTGTAGTAATTGTTCAGATCGCCGAGTTGAAGGCGGCAGTTCTCGCACGCCGCCGCGACGACCTGCGCGCCGGTCGCGCGGATTTGCTCCGCTTTCGGCTTGCCCGCGCGCAGACGTTTTTCGTCATACTCCGGCAACGCGACCAACCCGCCGCCGCCGCCGCAACAATAATTCTCCAAACCGTGCGGCGTCATCTCGCGAAAGTTTTGCGCGACCGCGTTCAGAATCACGCGCGGCTCGCGATAGATGCCGCTCGTCCGCGCGAGGTTGCACGAGTCGTGATACGTAATGACTTCCGGATTTGCCGACGGATCCAGCTTCAGCCGACCTTGTTCGATGTATTCCGCAAAC
>DAIDTM010000345.1 GCA_027457205.1 Anaerolineae bacterium
ATGATATACGGTCCGTCTGCCTCGATCTTGATGTGCGGTTTGTGCTCTTGCGTATCTGGCGCGGGACGCGCCGCGTCCGGCGCGAATTGTTGCAGCACGGTTAATCTCCTTCTGCTTGAGGTATGGGCGGAGCATCGCGCAAAACGCACATTTCGTCAAGGGGTGGCGATGAGCCACGCGTGCTTTGACTCCGCGCGTGGCTGAGGTATAATTCAAGCGCAGTAAATCGCTATTGTGTCGCGCGTTTTATTTCTCTGAAAAGTGGGTGAGCAAATGCCAAAGCGACTCGTCGCCCTGGTTCTGCTGGCGCTGACCGCTCAGTTGACCCTGTCCGTTCCAACCAACGTTGCTGCCGCCGAGCCGTATGGCGTGGATGCCATGCTGCAACTGGACCACTTGCCGTATCTGCAAATGGACGCGCGCGCGGGTGGACAGTCCAGTTATGATCGCACCGGCGGAAATAATGATTACGGCAATTATCTATACACCGACGCCAACGGCGACAAGGTCTTGCTTGACCTTCTGGGACCAGGTACGGTCTATCGGATGTGGTTTACCGGTTTCATCCCGGAACAAGCCAGTATCAAGGTTTACTTTGACGGTGAAACGACGCCGCGCATCAATATGCTCATCCGCGATCTGGTCGCCGGCAATCATCCTCCATTCGTGACGCCGTTGGTGGGTAATGAGTTGGTATCCAGCGGCGGCTATTACTCCTACGTGCCTCTCCCGTTCAGCAAGTCGATCAAAATTGTCACGAATCAGAACGCGCTGTGGTTTTACTACAACATCGGCTACGATCTTTACAGTCCCGATACGCCGGTGACCACGTGGACGCCAACGCAAGACACGAGCATCGTGCAGAGTTTGTGGCAGCACGCCGGCGTCGATCCGAAAAGTGACAGTGGCAACATTGCCGCCATCGGCACGATCAATCTTGCCTCCGGTTCAACGCAAACGCTGCTCGACCTTGCTGGACCGCGTTCCATCTCATCGATCAAGTTGCGCATACCCGGCATTTCGTCAACCACGTTCGCGTCAGACGCCATCGACATTCTGAACAACCTCTGGATAAAAATCTACTGGGACAACGAATCGTCACCCAGCGTCTCCGCGCCGCTCGGTTCTTTCTTCTCGATGGGACAATTCGGTGCATATCCCACGCGGTCGCTGATGGTTGGGATGGATGATGCGAGCAATCTGTACATTTACTTTCCAATGCCGTTCCAGAACCGCGCACGCGTTCAGCTGGTGAGCCAGCGCGCCATTGCCACCAACAATATTTCTTTTGAGATTCGGCACGCGCCCTTCACAGATTCGTTTGCGAACGTTGGCTATTTCAAGACCGCGTACACTTTTCAAACTCGCTGGGCGAATGATGGAAGAGACATTCTCTTGCTCGATACCGAAGGCGCGGGGCAGTTGGTTGGTGTGGTCGCGTCGCTGGCGGGACCGCCGAACGTTTTTATGGAAGGCGATGAACGAATCTACGTAGACGATAGTCAAACGCCGGCGATTCAAGGCACGGGCACGGAAGATTTTTTCAACGGCGGCTGGTATTTTGATCGCGGTCTGTTCACTTTGCCGACGCACGGACTGGCGGTTCATTCGCCAAGCGGTGGACAAGACCGCATCGCCGCGTACCGCCTGTTCTTGTCGGATGCCATTCCATTCCGCAAACATCTCCGCGTGGGCATCGAACACGGAAATCGCAATTCGGTGACGATGAATGCATGGACGCTGGCGTACTATTACGCACAGCCGACCGCCCGCGCGGTGCTGACCGACGTTCTCGATGTCGGCAATAGCGCCAGCGAAGCCAGTCACGGATACACGATCAGCGGCGCGACGTGGAGCGGCACGCGGGGCTATACCTACGATGGCGTGATGGACGCCTACGGTTCGGTGGACGATGGACGATCGCTGCGCGGATACAGTTGGTTTCGATTGGCGATCAATCCGGCGAACGATGGCGTGATCGTGCGGCGCAAGCTCGATCAAGGAATCGCCAATCAACAAGCCACGGTCTTTGTCGATGGCGCGCCGGCAGGTACGTGGTATATTGCCGGCAGCAATCCCAATCATCGCTGGCGCGACGACGATTTCCTAATTCCCGCCGCGTACACGCGCGGTAAGAACGCCATCACGCTCCAGCTGGTCGACGCATCGCTGAACATCGACTGGACTGAATTCCAGTACACCGCGTACTCGCTTATCAATCCGGTAGCGCCCGCGCCGGTACCGACGCCGACCAACATTCCACCGGCGTCGCCTACCATGGTCCCTACAGCAACGCCGCTTCCGACTCCGACGATATTGCCGACGCCAACTTCGCCGCCCAGCCAAGTCTGCGCGCCGCCTGCCGTGGTCGCCACGATACCGGTAGGTACAAGTCCCAAAGGCATCGCCGTCGATCCGCAAACGAATCGTATCTATGTTGGTTTGTACAACGACTCAAGCGTCGCGGTGATTGATGCGAGGACAAACCAGAGGATTGCGGTGTGGAGCACGCGCAGTCGCGGACACGCAAACGGCGTCGCGGTCGCCAACGGTCGCGTTTTCGTTTCGATGCGCGATACCGCCAACGTCGTTGTTCTCGACGCGACGACCGGCGCGGTGATCGGCTCGATTCCCGTTGGCGGGATGCCGTATGGCATGCGCGCGGCAAATAATCGCGTATGGGTTGCGAATTTCGCAGCGGGAACGGTTTCGGTCTTGGACGCGACGACGAATCGGCTCATTGCCACAACGAAGATTGGAGACTTTCCCTCGTTCGTCGCCACCGATGGAACGCGCGCCTTTGTTTCGTACTATAGTGGAGGTGCGGCGGTGGTGGGAGGCGATGGAACATTACTCAATCGGCTCGCGCCGCTTGGCACAGGCGCGTTCGGCATCGCGCTGGACGCGACGGCAAGTCATGTTTACGTGACCAACCGCGAGGAACGCGTTCTGTGGGTGGTCGATCCAACGTCCGGATCGATTGTTCGGGGAACCCCGCTGTCGCCTGCGCCTTTTGCGATGGTACTGAATCCGATCACGAATCGGTTGTTCGTCGTGCTCGCCGCCGCGAATCAAATCGATGTGCGCGACGCCGCGACGTTGCAACGCGTTGCGCTTTTACCGGTCGGCGTCCAGGGCGATCAAGGCGGCGATGGGATTGCGGCGGCGAATGGACGCGTCTACGTTTCCAACAATGCCGAAGGCACGGTCAGCGTGATTGCGGACGCGTGCCAATAGACGACTATTTTATTTTCCAATCCGCGGCGTTCCACCCCATATTTTTCCACACGTTCGTGACCCAGCCCTGCAGCGTGTCGCGGTACGCAAAGATCGCGGTCTGCGAGTAGAGGTAGATCATCGGGCGGTCGTTGACGACTTGCTGCATCACGCGGCAGTAGGCGTCGCGGCGCGTGGCGGTATCCGGCGTTGAGCCAGCCAGCTTGATTGCCGCATCCGCGATGGGATTGATCCAGCGCGCATAGTTGTACCCCGCGCCGTGATTGCTCGCCGACGGAATGTTCCACGACGCAAAGTATCCTTCGATCTGGCTGTGCGGATCGACAATCGGAATGCCGGTCGTATAGATCAGCACATCGAATTTGCCGTGCCGCGCGATGCCGCCGGAATCCCACGTGCCGAAGATCGCCGAGGTCGGCGCGTTCTCGATGTACGCGTCGATGCCGACTTGCTTCCAACGTTCGACGATGATCTGCTCCACCTGTTCGCGCAGCGAGTCGCCGCTGGGTCCCTGCAATTTTAGCCGCAGCCGCGTGCTGTCTTTCGCGTACTGCGCGCCCTGCGCGACGCGAATGCCGTCTGCACCGACTTTCCAGCCCGCCTCGTCCAGCAACTGCCGCGCGCGGTTCGGATCGAACACGCTGGGCGGCGTGTCGCAGCGCGCCCAGCCGATGTTCAACTCATTCGTCCCGATGGCGGCTTTGCCGTACAGCAGCTTGTCCACGATCTCTTGCTTGTCGATCGCGAGTTCCATCGCTTCGCGCACGCGCGCGTCCGCGAGAATCGGATGCGGCTGCGTGACCGGGTTGGGCGCGTCGACGGATGGATCGCCGAGATTCAGCAAGAGCCGCTCCGAGCGCTGGCTGGGCGCGGAACTGATCACGACGCCCGGCGCTTTGCTCAACTGCGGCAGGTTCTCTTGCGTGACGCCGCCGACGACGGTCACATCGCCGGTCTGCAAGAGTTGCAGTGCGACTTCGTTGCTGGGTACGAAACGAATGATGACAGAATCGAGATACGGCTTGCCTTGCGCGGCATCGCGGTATCGATCATTGCGTACCAGCGTGATGTGATCGCCGGCGACCCATTCGCTGATCTTGAATGGTCCCGTGCCAATCGGTTTGCGGTTGTACGCCCATTTGGTCATCTGCGCCGGATCGCCGGTGGCGTGGCGCGGTAGCACCGTCCAGAAGGGGACGAGATACGCGGCGTAGAACGATTTGAACTTGACGACCGCGGTCAGTGGATCGGGACAGGTCACCGATTGGATTTCGCGATAGCCGGTGGTTGCGATCGCGCCGCTGTCCGGATTGGCGACGGCTTCCCACGTGAACTTGACGTCGTCGCAGGTGAACGGCACGCCGTCCGACCAAGTGACGCCGGGTTTCAAATGATAGGTGATTGTCAAGCCATCTGCCGACACGCCGCCGTTCTCCTTCGTCGGCACTTGTGTCGCGAGTACGGGATAGAACTCGCCTTTCTCGTTGACGCTGAGGAGACCCTCGATCACAAAAATGTGCACTTCGCCGGCGGCATGTTGCGCGGCGAGGTACGGATTGAGCGTGTCCGGCTCGGACGACAGTGCGATGGTGATGGTACCGCCGGTCTTTTGCGGCGCGCTCGTCGCGCTAGGTGCGGTCGCCGTGAGCGGCGGCATTGACGGCGCGGGCGCGCAGTGAACGAGGAAGAGCGTTAGCCCAAGTGTCACGAGCGCGAGACGTAAGACGTTGATTGAGCGAATGTTTTGTTTTGTCATTGGCGAAGATTATAGCGCACTAGCGTTTCTTGTCAACGAATATCGTGCTATCCGCGAATCACGCGAATAAAAAGAAAAAATTAGCGAAGATTCGCGGATAAAATCGGTTGTTCGTGTGCGCAAGCGACAGCGGCTGGATTTACTTTAGCAGGTCTTGGACGCGGAAACCACTCGCGAGAAAGTACTGAAAGTCGTCCGCGTTGTCCGCCAGATCAATGGGCGTGGTGTCGGTCAAGCGCATGAACTCTTGCTCGATGCGGCGCGCTTCGTCGCGCGGTCGCCGATAGACCGTATTATCTCCGTTGACGCGCCAGAAGGCGTGCCACAATTCTTGCGCGCGCGGCGGCAGATCGCGCACGCTGACGTAGGGTTTGCCCTGCGCATCGATCTGAATCCACTGATTCTTGAGCGCGGCGATGACCGGATAGCGGTGCGTCTTGCCGGAATCGTCAAAGATAAAACGGAACGTGAGCGAATCGTCGATGTAGGTATAGTAAATCTGCCACAGGTGCTCTTCGGTGTCCATCCACGCCGTGCCGTACCGAGCAGCGAGATCGAACGTGTCCGAGTAGCCGACGAGCGTGAGGTCGTCCAAGTTGTTCGTGCGGTCGCTGTAGTACCACATATAGTACGATTCTGCCAGCCCGCGCAACGTTGGAAAAACCATCGCGCGTCCATCGAGATTGAGGACGCGCGAGTGCGCGTTGGAGCCGAGCAAGCCGGTCTGCGGGTCTTGGACGACGACGAGGTTGTGCTCGGAATCCTGGCTGGCTTCTAAAAGTGCCCAGCGCGGATGATGCCCGTGTAGAAAGTTGACCACGTAGGCGAACATCGCGCCCTCGAAGCAGTGGGCTCGCGCGGTTTGCAGCACGCGGCGCGGCGGCATCGCCGTCTCGTCCTGTTCGACCGACGCGTGGTCGTTGTTGTAGTAGACTTGCGTATTGAGAAATTCCTGCACGCGCCGGGGCGTGTCGAGCGCGGCGATAATCAGCACCTCGTCGTCCGGAAACGACAAGCCAAGTTCGCGCACGCGCGCCTTGAGCCGCGCAAGCGACGCGGGGTTGACCTGGTCGCGATAGAGTTCGACGAAGATTCGGGTTTGCTCGTCGGGCGGAAGCAGAGGAATCGGTTCGCCGGAGAGTTCGGGCTTGCTCATACTGGGGCGGTATTTTACCACAGATTCCAGCACGGACAAACGCGATGAATTCTACGCGCCCGCGTCTATCTGGAACAGCGCATCCGCCCAGTCTCCCTCGCGCACGAATCCGCAAAATGCGAATCCGAGCCGCGTGTAATAATCGCACAGTGGTTGATTGCCGCCCCAGCAGTCCAGTCGCAGGTATCTTCGACCGCGCGCGCGGACGTGCTCCTTTGCCCATGTCAGCATCGCCGCACCGATTTGATGTCCGCGCACGCGTGGGTGTGTGGCAAAACTGTGGACGTACCCGCCCCCCGCCGGGTCGTTGCACCAAAGGTCAGCATCGTGCCACTCGAATCGCAATGTGCCGATCGCGCTGCCATCGGCGAGGCGCGCCAGATACACCTCGCCTTTTGCGATTTCCTTTTCGATAAACTCCTGAAATTTCTTGGGAGCCGGCGAGAGCCACTGGCGCGTGATGCCTTTTGAATGCAACCATGCCGCTGCCGCGTCGATGATCTCGATGACCGTGCTCAAATCCTCTGGCTTTGCTGCTTCGATAGATATCGCGCCTAACGATGTTGGCGACGTGGTCATGGACATGTCTCCTTGCGGATTTCACCCGACGGGCATCACGCACGAGTACTGCTTCGGAAAGAGCGCATCAAGTAGCACTGCCGCGTCATCTTTCGCCGAACAGTCGGGATAGAAGGCGCGGAGTTCGCCGAGCGATTTCTCTCCAAAGAGCACTCGCAAGAACGTGCCCGGCGGAAATCCGCAATCGCCGCCATCTTCAACGGTCGGTTGCCACGTTTCGGCAGTCCCAAGTTTTCCGTTTTGGAAAACGAGCTTGTAACCGCGGCGATATTCGCTGATTTTCAGCTCGCCGCTATAGCCAGCAACCGATGACCGCGCAAGTCGAGCTTCCAACGCCGGCGCAATGTGTCGAATGAAGCTCGGCACATCCGGCACGCGTAGGTACCACCCATACGGCGGTCGGTTTTGCGACAACAGGTCGGGCGCGGCGTCATACGCGGGATGCTCGCGCCCAAACGCGAACAGGATTCCTTTGACGGTTTTGTTTTGCTTTGCCGCTGCCGCTTCGCCGCGCGGTTTCAACCAGCGCAGAAGCATCGGCAGCACGGCGCGGATCGATTGTCCCGCGCTCATGGCAAGTTCGTCGACCACGAGCGCGTCGCTCCAAATCTCGCTGGACGGCGCGACATAGCCGACCGCCTGACCATCGATCGACTCGATGATCTGAAGCGGCGTACGCCACGCGCGCGGCTCGGGCGCATCGTCGAGCATGAAACGCCACAGCCACTCCGGGCGCGGACACGCGACGAGCGACCGCGCACAGTCGCGGTCGTACAGCGCCGAGACAAACGGAATGTCGTCGAGTGTCATTTCGCGCAAGCGGTATGATTCGTTTTCGCCTTCTTTGAGCATCGGCACATTTGAAAAGTACGCGATGCGCCCGCCGCCGAGATCGAGCGCGTATTCGTACTCGAACTGACGGTAGTACCACGGAATGCCGGTGATCCCTTGAACGAGATGTCCCATCGCGGCGCTCATCGCGTGGATCACTTGGAATTGCTCGCGCACCAGACCGCGCCGCCGATACGCGGGATCGGTCGCCACCATCTCTGGGCGACCAACACTGAATAGAATGCCGGCGTACGTCCACGTCTGCGGAATCAGGCACACCGTCGAGACAAGCTTCCTTGCCCGCGTGTCTTCGACGACGAGCGTGTTCGACGGTCCGATCACCGGATGCGACGCACGCATCAGGTCGCGCGCATAGGCAGCCGCGTGTTCGCTAAACGTCTCACGCCCAAAGACGCGCCCGACAAGCTGCGCGAGCGGCTCCGTGTCTTCAGTCGCCGCGCGCCGCAATACCAGTCCACCGCCAAGATCGCGCGGCTGTCCGACTTGTGCAAGTGTGAATTCTTGTTTCAGTGTTTTGGATTTGAGACTCATCGTTTTCTCCTCAATCTGGACGGAGGACGGACGACCGAGGATGGAATGGCGTTTCCGTCTTTCGTCCTCCGTCCTTCGTCGTTTTATCCATTCCTCTTCAACTTGCCGGTCCGCTTGGCGTACTGTTCTGCCTGGCGGAACAGCCACAAGCCAATGGGAATCATGAGGATGCCCATCACGATCAGAGGCAACACGTATTCCCACAGCGCGCCCGTGGGCGCGCCGTCCAGCAGCGCGGCGCGTGTGCCTTCCAGCACGTACGTTGCCGGCGAGTACTGCGCGAAGAAGCGCAGCCATGCCGGCAAGACCGACACGGGATAGTACACGCCGGAGATCAGCAGCAGCAACGCGATGATGACGTGCGTCATTTGCGATCCTTTTTCCGGGAAGAGCAGCGGCAGAATCGCCGCAACCACTCCGACGCCGATGAACGACAGACTGCCGACGAGTAAGACCATCGTGCCGCCCAGCAGGTTCGCCTTCGACAGATCGAGATCGAAGAAGAGCGCGGTGATCGCCAGGATGACCACCGTATGGAACATCGAATAGACGACCGCGAACGCAGTATGTCCGGCGAGGTGCGTCAGCCGCGTGATCGGCGCCATCAACGTGTACTCAATTGTGCCTTCCCAGCGCTCCATCCCGATGATGTCGGTGAGCCAGTAGAAGATCACCGATAGGTACCGCCACACAATCGTTCCGATAATCAGGTACAGCACGAGATAGTGGCTGTCGATGGTCGCGCCGCTGCTGAGCGCGCCGACGCCGGGAGCGATGTACGCGACCGAGAGACTGTTGGTGACCGAATAGAACAGCCACACCATCTCCCACGCCCAGTATCGTTTTACGATGTTGATATTTCTTTCGATAAAGGCGTAAGACGCCTTGGCTTCGTATGCGAGTGTTGTCATATCGATTTCCTTTGACCGTTGTAACGCGCAAACGTTCGAACGTTACAACGTTTCTTCGGCGATCAGTTGCTTGCCGGTGAGCTGCATGAACACGTCTTCGAGCGTTGGCGCGTGCCCATTGCGTGTCACGCGTTTTTTCAGCCCCTCCGGCGTGTCCAGCGCGACGATGCGACCGTCATCGACTATGGCGATGCGGTCGCACAGCGCTTCCGCCTCGCCCATATCGTGTGTGGTCAGGACGATGGTTGCGTCGTGCGTGTCGCGCAGTTCACGCACGAGCGTTTGCACCTCGCGCTTGCTGCGTGGATCGAGTCCGGTCGTCGGCTCGTCGAGGAGCAAAAGCACCGGCGCGGTCAGCAGGGCGCGGGCAATCGCGACCTTCTGCTGCATTCCGCGCGACATTTCTTCCATCGGGCGATTCACCGCGTCGGCGCGCAGATCGAGCCGCTTGAGGATCGCATCGATCTTGACGCGCGCCTCCGCGCCGCCCAAGCCGTACAGCCGCGCGCCGTACATCAGGTTCTCGATCGGCGAGAGTTTTTTGAAGAACGCCGCCTCGACCGAGACGCGGTTGATGAGCCGCTGCACGGCGCGTTCGTCGCGAACGACGTCGAGACCGAAGATGGTCACGCGTCCGCTGTCCGGCACAAGTAGCGTCGAAAGAAGCCGGATGAACGTCGATTTGCCCGAGCCGTTCGGTCCGAGCACGCCGAAGATTTCGCCGCGGCGTACCTGCACCGAGATGTCGTTGACGGCGCGGACGGGCTTGATCTTGTTGCGGCTCAGCCAGCTCGATGGATCAAAGTTTTTAGAGACGTGCTGCATATTGAGTGCGATTTCACTGGTGGTGAACATTCATTCCCTCCCAATCCTTCCCCGCCATTGATCGGGGAAGGGAGCATGGAGAACAAAAAAGCCGCGAGTTCCAGGGAACCCACGGCAAAAGGAAAGCGCGCGCGCGACGCGCGAAAATTAAAGCCGTGGGCGCATAGGA
>DAIDTM010000346.1 GCA_027457205.1 Anaerolineae bacterium
TCGTTCAGCAGCGTGCGCTGGCGGAACGTCTGCTCGATCTTTTCGCGCGGCTGCCGGTGATCGGTCGCTTTGCGAATCTGGCGCGCAATCTGTACGAGAGCGCGTACCTGATGCTGCGCGCCAAGCCGCTGCTCATCGCCATCGCGCTCGCGGCGGCGGCGTGGTTCGGCGAGTGCATCACGTTCTTCATCGTGCTACTCGGCATCGGGCTGCCGCCTACGCTCTTGCTCTTGCTGCAAGCGACATTCATTTACGCCGCCGCGTCGCTCTTCGGCGCGGTGTCGATGCTGCCCGGCGGGCTGGGCGCGACGGAAGGTGGGATGGCGCTGCTCCTCCAGCAGATCGTCGCGGTCGCGCGTGAAGAAGCCGTCGCGGCGACGCTGATCGTGCGGCTGTGCACGCTCTGGTTCGCGGTGCTGCTCGGCGTCATCGCGCTGCTGGCATTCGGCGTCCCGCAAACGAAAAACGAGGCGCAGACCGAGTAGAACATAGCACGCCGTCCGCCTTCATTTTCCGGCGACGAAAAATGAAATAATCGAGCGTGGGATTGCAATTAAAGAACAGCGAGTCCGGGGGGAATCGCTAACTTGCTTTCGTGCGGACTGACGGAGGAAACTTCCGGAGGAGGAGTCCGATGCGTCGCGTAAGTGAGGTACTCAGGTTTCTGATTGTGATCGGTCTGCTGAGCGCGTGCGACCCTCAAGTTCCAACCCAGTCAGCCGCGCCGGCAGACCCACCAGCTGACCGATGGGCGGTCTTGCCAATCACGACTACGAAATATCCAGCCGCCACTCCCGGCTGGCAAGTCGTCCGGGTCGATCTAGCGGTCGAAAATCAATCTCAACATTTTGCAGCGCCGACCATCGCGACCAATAATTCGACGGCAGATACGAAGATTATCACCGACAAGCAGGCGTATTCAGCTGAAACCTACCAGACCACCGGTTCGATTACTCATACCGTCTCGCAAATCGCCTTCCAAGCTATGCTGCCGCCGGGCTTTAGCATGAAAGGCGAGTATCAATCCGATGCCGTTGTATCGTACTGTTTTGTCGCCAAAATTCCCACGTCTACCGTTCCGCTGGCACTGAGTATTCCGGGATTCAAGAGTTACGTGAGTCTCACCACAACACAAACTATCGCTTTCCCATCCGCTGCAAGCCAACAAACATTCTCGGAGCCGAACAGCGGATTTAAAATACCCCAGTCGGTCGATGTGACGTTTGGGAATTTCCATCTAAAACAATGGTGGCCCCCCAATCACGACCTCATCACGACGACCGTCGCCATCACCAGTGAGAATGACACAGGCGACGAGAATATCAACCTGAAGTATTGGATGATCGGGGATAACGGAATCGTCGGCACACAGTACTTGGGCTTGCCCGAATGCCAAACCAATATGCGGGTGGGACCTCGTCAGCACACCACCACGGAGCTCTGCGTACTCCTTCCCCACATCATCAACAACAACATAAAACTCATCGTCTACGGAGACTATGAGGGAGTATTTAACGTTCGCATCTCACCATAGAAACACAACGTCCCAGCAAAGCACGCTGGGACGTTTTTATTTCCATCGTCGTCACGAAAAAGATCCTATTCCTCAAACAGCACCATCTGCTCCCCGCGCAACTTGTCCTGAATCTTTTCGATAATCAGGTCGAGATGGTCGCCGTTCATGACATAGTCCAGCCGATCCGCCGGAACGGTCAGAACGGGGCATAAATCAAAGCCGCCGATCCATTCCTCGTACAGCGCGTTCAGTTGCTCCAGGTAATCGGGCGCGATGCTTTTTTCGTACTCGCGTCCGCGCAGCACGATGCGATGCAGCAGCGTCGGCACGGTCGCTCGCAGATAGACAATGAGGTCGGGTGGCGGCAGCAGCGCGGCAAGCGCCTGGTACAATTCGTGGTACGACGCCCAGTCGCGCTCACTGATGAACCCCTGACGATAAAGATTCTTGGCGAAGATTTCCGCGTCCTCGTACACGCTGCGGTCTTGGACCACCGTCCGCGGAAAATCCATCAGGCGGCGTAAATCCGCCAAACGCCGCCCAAGAAAAAATATTTGGGAATGAAACGACCACGCGCGCATATCGGCATAGAAATCCGCCAGATACGGATTGTCCACTACACCCTCAAAGAACGGCTCCCAGCCCAGACGCGCGCACAGCCGCTCCACCAGCGTCGATTTGCCGACGCCGATGTTGCCGGCGACGGTGATGAATTTTTTCACGTCTTGGCTCCGTTGTCGAACAACGGCTGCTGGTACGCGCCCAGTTCCAATTTCGCGTGGACGCGATCGATCACCGCGCGCAGGTCTTCGACGCGACGCACAAAATCGATCTGGTTTGCGTCGATGGTGAGCACCGGCGCGGCGGTATAGTGGGCGAAGAATTCGTCATACGTGCGGCTCAGCGCCTCGATGTAATCGCGCTCCATCGCGCGCTCGTACGAACGGTCGCGCAGCGCGATCCGTTCCATCAGCGTGTCCGTGTCCGCGCGCAGATAGACCACGAGATCGGGCTTGGGAATCTTGGTCGCTAGGATCGCGTGGACGCGCTCGTACATCGCCAGTTCATCGCCGTCGATGTTGAGACGCGCAAAGATGTGGTCTTTGTCGAACGTATAATCGCTGACGAGATTGCCCCGCGCGAGCGCGGCAGGGATAGCTTCGTGCTGTTGTTGGTAACGGCTCAAGAGGAAAAAGATTTGCGTTTGAAACGCGTAGCGTTTGCGGTCTTGATAAAAGCGGGCGAGGAACGGATTCTCTTCGAAAACTTCCAGCAGAATCTCGGCTTTGAAATCTGGCTGGCTCAACCGCGCCAACGTCGTTTTGCCGACTCCGATGACGCCTTCGACGGCAATGTAATAGTGTTTCTGCAATGTGCCCCCGATGAAGAATGAGCCAATTGCCCAATGTGCCAATGAGCCAAATCCCACTTACAATCTCCGACTTTTAATTTCCAACTTCCAGCTTTCAATTTGGCTCATTGGAGAATTGGTTCATTGGCTCATTGTGATTTGCACCTTCAGCATCCCCGGCGTCGCCGCGGCTTGAAATGCTTCGACGCCGCGCGCGATGAGGTATTCCGCGCTAACCATCGAATCGACATCGATCAGATTCTTTTCGAGCAGTCGCAGCGCGGGCGCAAACGGTCCGCAGCGCGAGCCGACGATCGAAATCTCGTCGATTACGATGGGCGCAAACGGCATTTCCTGCGCGCCGTGAAAAGTCGATTTCAAAACAAGCGTGCCGCGCGGGCGCAGCAGCTGGCGCGCCAATTCGAATCCACTCGCCTGCCCGGTACATTCGACGACCACGTCGAATGTACCGCGAATCGAATCAGGATCGGTGGTCGTCGGAATGCCGCGCATTTTTAGGATCATCAACTTATCCGCGTGCCGACCGACCGCGAGCAAATCGCACCCGGTCAAATGCAGCACCTGCGCGCAGAGCAAACCCAGCTTACCGTCGCCGAGCACGCACACGCGGTCGGTGGGACGAATGTGCACGCGGTAAGTGATCTCGCATGCCGCGGCGAGCGGCTCGGTGAAGGCGGCTTGCGCGTCGCTCACAGCATCGGGCACACGGTGCAAGTTGCGCGCCGGCAGCGTCAGGTATTCCGCGAGCGCGCCGTCGCGATTCATGATGCCCAACGTCGAACGGTTCGGACAGTGCGTGACGTCGCCGCGCCGGCACGTGGAGCACGTGCCGTCGTAGGCATTGATCTCACCGACGACGCGCGCGCCGCGCATCTCGCCGTCTTCGACGATACCGACGAACTCGTGTCCCAGCACGCCGCGAAAACCCATATACCCTTTGATGATCTCGAGGTCGGTGCTGCAAATACCCGCGCGCAGCACGCGCACGAGCGATTCGCCCGCCGGCGCATGCGGCGTCGGATAATCGCGGTCGAGTTTCAGTTTTCCATCAAAAACGAGCGCGTTCACCTTTTCCTTCCCCGTTTGCTGACGTGAGCCAATCGTCGCGCCATGGGCAAGTTCATCAACCGCTTGATGCCAATCGTCGGAATCAACGCCAGCAGGTAGAACAACCAGCTCGGATCGTGTCGATCCATCCACGTCTGTGCGAAAAGCGTCACAGCGCCAACACCGATTCCAAAATCAAGATTCCGCGAGATACCCCAGACAATTAGCGTGATGGCGGTCACCACGATCATCTCGCGCGGCAGGAGCACAAGGCACACGCCGATGATCACCGCCATTCCTTGCCCGCCGTGGAATCCCAGGAGCGGCATCGAATCGTGTCCCATCGCGGCGGCAAAACCCGCCAGCCAGACGCCAAGTTCCGGCGCGCCGATTGCGCGCGCGAGCAAAATCGACGCCATTCCTTTGCCAATATCGGCGAACATCGTCGCGATGCCCGCCGCAGGTCCGGCGATGCGATACACATTGCGCGCGCCGACGTTGCCATCGCCCATATGCCGCGGATCTACGCCGGAGACCGCGCGCGCGATAAAATAGCCAGAAGGAATTGAGCCGAGGAGATAACCGCAGATAATCGCAAGCAATGAGAGAGGCATGGTCCCCTCCACAACCGAGCAAACATCTGCAATCTAACTATATCACGCGCGACGCGTTGTGTCAATGAAAAAAGGCGGAGAAGATCTCTCCACCTTTTCTGCTGCTCCTCGGCTAGGACTCGAACCTAGAACATCACGGTTAACAGCCGCGCGCTCTGCCAATTGAGCTACCGAGGAATATCAACCTTCATTTCTATTATATGCAAGAAGCGGCGAAGGTCAAATTCATCCCAGATAATCTTTCAGTTTCCGGCTCCGCAGCGGGTGGCGCAACTTGCGCAGCGCTTTCGCTTCGATCTGGCGGATGCGCTCACGCGTGACGCCAAATTCCTGCCCCACTTCTTCCAGCGTCCGCGTCTGCCCATCGCGCAATCCAAAACGCAGCTCGAGCACCTTGCGTTCGCGATCGCTCAATCCATCCAGCACGTCCTGCATTTGCTCTTTCAACAACTGCCGCGACGCCTGGTCCGCCGGACCGGGTACCGATTCATCCTCGATGAAATCCGCCAGCGACGAGTTGTCTTCCGTGCCCACCGGCGTTTCCAACGACATTGGCTCTTGCGAGACCTTGAGGATGCGGCGCACCTTGAGTGCAGCCCGCTTCAAGCGGCGTTCGAGCGCGGGATCAAGCGACTCGCCTTCGGCTTGCGCCTCCAAAATCGCGCGGCGGTCTTCGCTGGAAAGAATATCCATTTCCAGCGCGATTTCTTCCGAGGTTGGCTCGCGCCCCAGTTCCTGCGTCAATCGCCGCGAGACGCGGATCAAGCGGTTGATCGTCTCTACCATGTGCACGGGAATACGGATCGTCCGCGCTTGATCGGCGATCGCGCGCGTGATCGCCTGCCGAATCCACCACGTCGCATACGTTGAGAACTTGTAACCCTTGGAGTAATCGAAACGTTCGACCGCGCGGAGCAAGCCGATGTTGCCTTCCTGGATCAAATCGAGGAACGACATACCGCGTCCCATGTACCGCTTCGCGACGCTGACGACGAGGCGCAAGTTCGCTTCCGCCAAACGCTGCCGCGCCGCTTCCGCCGCATCGATTTGCGCCTTGAGCCGCGACTTGGATTTCGCGCTGATCTTGGCGCGCTGCAAAGCGCGCCGCGCCAGTTCGCCCTTGCGCATCAAGCCGGAGAGATACGACTCGTCGTTCCCATTAAGCAGCGCAACGCGTCCGATCTCGCGCAGGTACATCCGCACCGGATCGCTGCCGATTTCGGTTGGCAAATCCACCACATCGCGAGCGCCCGCTTCGGGCTCTTCGCTCGGTTCGGGTTCCTCTTCGTCTTCCTGGCGCGCCGGCGCGGCGCCGTTGTTGAGAATCTTGATCCGCATCTCGGCGAGCAAGCGGCGCAGGTCGGCGATTTGTTCCGGGTCTTGATCGATCTCTGGAAAGACCGTGCGGACCTGTTCGATGGTGAGGCGTTTGCGCGGTCCGGCTTTTTTGACCAGCATATCCAGCGCGGCATCCTGATCCGGCAAATCCGCCGCGCGCAGCCACGCCGCGTCGGCGCGCCCCGCCAGACTGGTCGCCAATTCCAAAACTTTCGACGGCTTTTTGCTGATGGGTTTAGCCAACTGTTTTTTGAGCGGAGCCGATACTTTTTTTGCTGCCATTCTCTTATCGATCACATCATCCCGATATGGTACGCGCGCGGTTTGAATAGCGTCCGCGCGCTCAACGCTTTTTGACTTTCGATAATTCGCCTGCCGAGAAAATCGACGCGCGCGCGCAGCGCCGTCTCGTCTTCGGTCGTGCGCTCGTCGTCTTGGTCGCGCAGGATGACTTCGACGCGTGCGAGTTCCGACTTGTCGCGCTGCAGACGCAAGCGGTACGCCACCGTCTGGATTTCGCGCGCGAGGTCTGGCTCGTCCATCTCCGGCAACTGCCGCGCGCGTTCGAGCAGTTGGTCGCACAGCGGACGCAGCGACTCGTCGAGCGATTCGCGGAACGCGTCCCGGTCAAGCAAGTCCGCTTGCGCCATCGAGTCGCTCAGAGCAAAGAAAAGCGCGCGGTACTCCGCCTCGACAAAATCTTCCGGCTCAAGAAACTCGATGCGCCGTAAATGCTCTGGCGTGCGGAGCGCAAGGGTGAGCAAGTACTCTTCTAGTTTCGATTCCGCACGCGGCGCAGGCGTTACAGCTTGTTCTGACGGTTCGATCGCGCGTTGCGCCCGTCTCACGACTCGCCCCGCCACCTGCTGCGCGATGGTCTGTTCCGGCGTCTGCACGAGCCGCGCGAGTTGCTGCGTGTAATGCGCCCGCTGCACTGCATCGCCGATTTCTTGGATGATCGGCACCAGCCGCTTGACCGCCGCCGATTTATCGCGCGCCGTCTTCAAATCGAGGTCTTGCGTCATCACGCGAAAGTTGAAATCGACCAGCGGCTCGGCGTGCTCGACCAGATTCGCCCACTGCGCGGGATCGTCGTGGAGCAACTCATCCGGGTCTTTGCCGGGCGGCATCGGAATGACGAGCAGTTCCGCCTCTAGCCGCTCTTCAAAACCGATCAGCCCCGCGCCCATTGGCACCGGCACGGATTTGCGTCCCAACGCTTCACGCGCCACCTGCAAGCCGCGCTTGGTCGCTTCCTCGCCTGCCGCGTCCGGATCGAGCGCGAGCGCGTAGCGGTTCGTCAGCCGTTTGAGCAAGCCAAGTTGTTTTTCCGTCAGCGCGGTGCCGAGCGATGCAACGACGTTTTGGAATCCGCCTTGGTGCGCGCCGATCACGTCCATGTAACCTTCGACGATGACGGCGAGGTTCTGCGCGCGGATCGCATCTTTTGCCAGATCGAGTCCGTAGAGCGTGCCGCTTTTGTCGAACAGCGCGGTCTGTGGCGAGTTCAGATATTTCGGCTCTTCGCCGGTCAGCGTACGCGCGCCAAAACCGATCACTTCGCCACTGCGATTGCGAATCGGGAACATTAACCGCCCGCGAAAACGATCGTACTGCCCGCCGCCCTCGCGCTGAATCACCAACCCAGCCGCTTCCAGATCGCGCGTCGAGAAATTCTTGCCGACCAGATACGATTCCGTGGCGTGCCAATCGTCAAGCGAATAACCCAGCTCGAACTGCTCGATCGTTTCCGGGGCGATGAATCGTTTCGCCAGATAATCGCGCGCGTGCTGCGCCGCCGGATTGTTCTTGAGCAGGTAATGGTAATGCGCTGCCGCCATGGCGAGAATCTCGCGCAGGCGTTTGCGTTCCGCGTCTTCGCCCGGTGATTCGCGCACGAGTTCGACGCCGGCGCGCTGCGCGAGTCGCCGCAGCGCCTCGCCGAAATCGATGTTCTCGCGCTTCATCAAGAAGGTAAAAACATCGCCGCCAGTACCGCACGAGCCAAAGCAATGCCAGGTCCCCTGGTCGGGAAAGACGATGAACGACGGGGTTTTCTCGCTGTGAAAAGGACAGAGCGCCTTGAAGTTGCGCCCCGCTTTTTTCAAAGTAACATATTGTCCGATGACATCAACGATGTCGATTTTCTGTTTGACGTCATCAACGACTGACATGGGCTATCTCATGAAATGAAAACACCGCAAGGATTCTTGCGGCGTTATATTGTCACAAGTTCAATAGATTGTCAAGACGGGGCGACGAAACGCCGGGGATTTTCCATCGTCTCGTCACGCGGGGGAATCGAATCAGACAGCCACTGTGACTTGATCGCGCGCTGCCGGCTCTGCCTCCTCCTGCGCTTTCTCGCGCGCCCTCACACCGCGAATGAACGCGTCGATCACTGCCGGGTCCCATTGCGTGCCGCGTCCCGCGCGCAATGTGAGGACTGCTTGCTCCGTGGCCATCGCGCGCCGATAGGGACGATCGCTCGTCATCGCGTGAAACGCATCAACCACGGAAATCACGCGCGCGCCAAAGGGAATGTCCAGTCCTTTCAAGCCGCGCGGATACCCCTTCCCATCCCAGCGCTCGTGATGCGAACGCACGAATTCAACTCCCCGCGCAAAGTCCGGATACCGGCTTAAAAGCTCTGCCCCGCGCGTTGGATGCGATTTCATCACCTGCCATTCTTCCGGCGTCAAGCTTCCTGCTTTCCTCAAGATCTCATCCGGGATTCCGATCTTACCAATATCGTGCACGCGCGCGGCAGAAACGATCAAGGTCGCTTCCTGACCGATGACGCCCATATCGCGCAAGCACTGCGCGACCAATTCGGCGACCTGGCGCGAATGCCCACCGGTGTACGGATCACGCAGGTCTACGGCATCCGCCATGCTTTCGAGCACCTTGCGCGTGCCCTCGCGCATTTCTTTGACATTCTTAAAAGCGAGATAGACCATCGCTGTGGGCAGCGCGAGCAGAATCAACGCCCAGACTTGCTGTATCGCCGCCAGCGACCCAAGGATGCCCAAGAGGTATTGTGCGCCTTCGATCCAAACCCCTTGTCTTACCAAGATGAAAAAACTGTGCGGGGGCGGATCCCCAGTCATCCGCCAGATTTCAAACGAAACGGTGGCGGCATCGCCGATAAACATGACGAACGCCGCCGCACCAAGCAGGATCGGCTTGCCAAGCTCTCCCATCGCAGGCAGATGTGCGATCAAAGCTCCCGCGAGTCCAATGCAAGTCCACCGACTGGCGCTCGTGGCAATATCGCTGAGCAAATTGCCCTTCCTGGATCGCTGCGACAACTCCAGCGTTAGGATGCCCAATCCCGCCGCCATGGCTGCCACCGGCGGAGGCAACAACACCGCCATCAAATACAGCGGAACGGTCGTCACTTCCATCTCAAGCCGGTGTCCATAGTGAATGGGATAGTGACCCGCCGCGACGACAGCAAGAGACAGTACGAGCGCCAGTGGAATCGCCCGTATTGTCTCCGAATTGGTGTAGCCGTATTCGGTACCACTCCACGCCCACACGAGCGCGATAATGGCGCAGCAACTCATCAAAAAAGCGATGAGTGGCTGCGGGACGAGTCGGTGGAGAAATGGTCTCATCGATTTCCCAGGTCGATACGTCGTTCTGGTTGGACGCTCACTTGACTAATGGAACAGCGTCGCCGTCAAATGTTGCGCGTTCCATCCGCTGATTGACTGAGTGGCATTGCTCATCTTGGATGTGGCGCTCACGCTTACATTGGTCACGCTGGTTTGCACCACCGTGTCGGTGAGGTACTGGTTTGGCGGCGCGTCGTCGCTGAACGTGAATTGCTCTTTCCCGGTAAACCCAGGGAACCACGGGTAAACGACCTTCAGTAGCTTGACGCCGGGGGGAGTGTGGACCGAGTAGGCAATCGTCTGCACGTTTGCCACATCGGTCTTAATGTTCACGCGGACTGCCAGCATCCTGCCATTGGAAAGCACCAGGATCGGATCGCTAGCGCAGGTCGCGAATCTGGCTTCCGCCGGCGAGACGTATGCGATCGCGAAGAACGCGATCACTAGCAGTCCCACCGATGTGATGGCGCGCGCGACAAGATTTCGACTCAACATTTCAACCTCCCTCAGTTTTAACTAACTAGTTCTGGAATGCCAACCCAATTTGCTTTTAATCCGACTTCTTCATCCCAGGGCTCGATACACACACCTTGGACAGAATCGCGGTGTTCCAAACGAGCATGGATCTTCTGTCCGCTGAGATTGTTCACCGTCCCTTCGATGAATCCCAAGCCAAGAAAACACAACGGATGCTGCCCGGGTTTTTCCTCCATGCGCTCCAGAGCTTCACCCAGCATGCAATGACACAGCCGCGCCTGCCCATTCACGAATTGGACGTCTTGGAAAACCTTGAGCTCTACCAGGGCATGGGCAGCAACCCGTTTCGCCTCATCCGGCGATAGATTGGGAGACCGGGGGTCGTGGATGATCTCCTGTGCCATATCGCGGCCCACCTGACGGAAAATAGCTTGAGCGCCACGGACGCCCACCATGCGGCGAACGCCACTGCCGACGCGGACCAAAACAATGATTAGATGATCGCTCAGTGACACCATGAAATGTTTCCTCGTGTTATCGCGAATAGGCGACGCAATTCATTGAACCTAAGCAGCCAGCGCGTCTTGCATCAACGCGGGTTGTAACGGCACCGCCGACGCGATCAGCGATTCCGCCGCCGAACAGAGTGCGGTGATCCACTGGCGGTTCACCGCGATGAATTCCGAAGTGGTCGATAGCATTGAACTGTGGTCTAACCACCATATCATCGCGCTGGTGAGCGGGATAAAGTCGTGACGCGCGGAATTGATGACTTCAAACAGTTTGCTGCCGCGCGGCAGATGCAAGTTTCCCATCAAACCAAACGGCGGCGCGTGAATGACCACCCTGTGGAGCGTCTTGGGAATGCGATCCGCTGCTTCAATTCGCAATGGCGTCTGGTCGCTGACGGCGGCAATAATCGTGCGCTTGTTGATCGCCACAGTTTCCAACAACATGCTCTCCGCGTCGCCGTGGTCATAACTCGCCCGCGCCACGCGATCCAACACGACGAAGCTGTGACCGTTGTCGTTTAGAAGATCGGACACTCGCCGAGCCGCGGGCAGAGTTAGCTCGCCATGCCAAGAGGCAGAGACAGTATAAATTTGCAGCGGAACTTGGACCAAATCTGTATTCACCAATGATCGCCTTTCCCCAAGCGCGCTTGCCATGATCCATCTACAAAAAACCCTTGCCGTCACGCAGCAAGGGTGCCATCGATTGACGCGCATCCCATCGCGGACGTAGGACAGCCACTCGGTCGATCCTATTATAACGTCTTCCGCCGCAGATGCGCGTCACAAAACATTACACTTGATAACGATCCGTAACACGTCAACCGGCAAACCGATACCCCTTGCTGCGCACGTTCAGGACGTAACGCGGATGCTTGGGGTTATCCTCCAGTTTGTGACGCAGTCGCTGAATCTGCACGCGAACGAGCGGACGCGCCTCCGCCTCGCTCAAATCGTAACCTTGAATCGCCTTGATCAACTCCCGCGCATTCACCACGCGCTCCGGATTGCGCGCCAGATATTCGAGTAAATCGAATTCCGCCGCCGTCAGCGGCAGTTCTTTGCCATCCCGAACCACCAGCCGCCGCTGACGATCGATCTTGAGCGTGGGCGTCTCAAAAAATCGTTCAGACGGCGTCAGCTCGGACCGCGAAGACTTGGACTGCCGCTTGAGACCGCGCAGCATCTCTTCGAGATGATCGATCATTTGCTCGCGCGTCGCCTCTTCCCGGCTTTTGGCGAGACCGCGCTCGACGCTCTCGACGATTTGAGAGAGGTTGCCCGGCTTGGGAATGTAATCGTACGCGCCCTCCCGGATGGCTGTAATCGCCGAGTCCAGCGTCCCGTAGCCGGTCAGGACGATGACGATGGTTTGCTGCCAGCGGCGACCAATCTCTTGCAACAATCCGATGCCATCCATCTTGCCCGGCATCTTCAAATCGATCAGCGCAAGTTGAAAAGCCGACTGCTCGCACGCGCGGAGCGCCTCGTCCGCGTTCGCCGCCGTCTGCACCGCGTAGCCCTTGCGCCGCAGTGCCTCGCCGATCACGGTCCGGATCGTTTTCTCGTCGTCGACCACCAAGATTCTGTCTCGATTTTCCATCGTCATCACCCAATGGGCAGCCAGACCGAGAACGTGCTGCCTTTGCCGGGCTGGCTGTCAACCGTCAATCGACCGCCTTGACTCAACACGAGCGTTCGGCAGATCGACAAACCCAAACCCGCGCCATCCGGCTTGGTGGTGTAGAACGGGTCAAAGACCTTGTCCAAATCCTCCGCCGGTATGCCCTGCCCCGAATCGGTCAACGCGATCACAAGCCACTTGCCGTACTCGTCTACTTGCCGACCGCGGATTCGCAAATCGCCTCCGTTCGGCATCGCGTCAACCGCGTTCAGGACGAGGTTCAAAAAGACTTGCTTGAGTTGATTGTCCACCGCGCGGACGGAAGGCAAGTCATCGTCCCACTCGGCGCTTAAGACGACGTTGGCATGTTGCAAGCGTTTGGCGGTCAGCGCCAGAATATTTTCGACGGTCGCGCGCACGTCCACTTGACCCGGCGTCTCTCCCGCCGGACGATTGAAGTCTAGCATCCGCTGGACGATCTTGCTCAATCGTTCGATCTCGCCTTGCGACATTTCGAGATACTCGAGCGGCTTGGTGTTATCGCCCAAATCTTCCCGGACGAGTTCCAGCGCGCCGCGAATTCCCTGAAGCGGATTGTTGATCTCGTGCGCCAGCGAAGCCGCCAGTTGACCCACCGCCGCCAGTTTCTCTGACTGGATCAGCTGCGCCTGCAGACGCTTTTGCGCGGTCACGTCCTTGAACACGTTTACGGTTCCTACAAATTGTCCGCTCGCGTCGTGGAACGGATAACTCGTGCAGAGAAAGGTGCCTTTCAAATGCGGCTCATCAAACTCCGCGCTGCAACTTAGAGTTCTGTCCACGACTACCTGTCGATGCGGACACTGATCGGGCGGTGCATCCAAATTATGAATGGCTCGGTAACAGGGCTGTCCCACCAGATCGCCCGGGGTGGTATGCAACCAATCCGCCAGTGTACGATTTGCCCGCAGGATCGTCGAGTTTTCGTCGACCAGCGTGATGCCTTCGTCGATCGCATCGACCGTGTGCTCCCATTCTTTCTTGGCGTTTTCGACTTGATGGAACAACTCGGTCAACTGGGCAAGATGACGCTGTGCTTGCTGATGCAGCTGCGCGTTCTGAATCGCAATGGCGACGGGCGCGGCAATCGATTCCAACAGGCGCAAATCGTCATCGGTGAAGACGCCATTCTTTTTGTTCAGTAATTCGATCACTCCCACGGTCTCGCCCTTGGCGATCAACGGCACGCAGACGATGGAGCGGGACACGAACCCGGTTTCGCGATCGATGCCGCTAAACCAACGCGGGTCGTTCGACGTGTCCGGCACGAGCGCCGATTGCCCGGTCTGCGCCACCCAACCTACAATTCCCTGTCCCACGCGAATCCGGAATGACGCGAACTCTTCCACGTTCCCGTGCAACGTCTTGGCAAAGTACAGTTCGTCGGCGTCCGGCTCGCGCAGCAAAATCGAGCCGGTCTC
>DAIDTM010000347.1 GCA_027457205.1 Anaerolineae bacterium
ATGGGCATTTCTGAAGTTGTCGTCGGCTCGCTGATGTTCGATTTCAACTTTGAATTGATGTCGAAGGTGCTCAAGGTCTCGTCGGAGAAGATGCGCGACAAGATTTTTCAATCGCTCAACGAGTACATGACGACGATGACGAAGGAGCTTGGCAAGACGCCCGACCGCGACGCGGTGGTCAACTTGTACATCGAAAAATGCCAAGCCGCGCTCGGGCGTCCGATCGTGCGCGGCGAGCCGACCGCGAAAGAACTCGCGCTCGCGGAAGAGCTAGACAAGCAAGCTGTGACCGACGAGTGGCTCTACCAGAAAGGCGGCTTGCGCCAACCCGGCGTCAAGATTCACGAAGACGTACGCGTGCTGGAAGCCGCGCACAAAGCGCCCGGCGGCTTGATCCGCGTCACGGCGCGCGTGCGCGAAGGACGGATCGATGACGTGACACTCTCTGGCGATTTCACGATGCTGCCGAAATTCGCGCCGGGCGCGCTCGAACTCGCGCTGCGTGGCACCGCACTGGACGCCGGCGCGGTCAAGGCGCGCATCGATGAAGTGTACCGCACCGTCGCGATTCAGTCGCCGGGTGTAACGGTGGACGATCTGACGAACGCGGTGATGCTGCTGAAATGACGGAGGACGGACGACCGACGACGGACGCGATTACTCCGTCTTCCGTCCTCGGTCATCCGTCAGACAACTATGGCTCAACGCAAAATCATTCTCGGCATCGGCAACTTGCTCAACACGGACGAAGGCGTTGGTATTCACGCGATTCGCACGCTGCAACAGAAGAACAGCGTTGGCGAGTTTGAGATTGTGGACGGCGGCACGCTCGGTTTGAATCTGCTGCCGCTCGTCGAAGAGACGTCGCACCTGCTTGTGCTCGACGCGATCGACGGACACAAAGCGCCGGGGACGCTGATCTAATTGGCGCGCGACGAGGTGCCGCTCTTCTCGACGATCAAGATGTCGCAGCACCAGTTGCTGTTTCAAGAAGTGCTCGCGCTGGCGCAGGTGCGTGGGCACTTGCCCGAACATTTGACGCTCATCGGCATTCAGCCCGCCAACCTCGAGGTGGGCGTTGATCTTTCGCCGACGGTCGCGCAGACATTGCCGCAACTGATTGCGCGCGCGGAAGAAATCGTACAGGAGTGGCGGTAGATGCACGAACTCGGCATCGCACAAGAAATGCTGCGGGTCGCGCTCGATTACGCGGCAAAGAACAACGCGCAGAAGATCACGCAGTTCAATATCGAAATGAGCGCGGCGGCGGACGAAAGCGAAGACTCGCTGCGTTTCCATTTCGAAAATCTGACGCGCGGCACGCTGGCGGACGGCGCGCGCGTGGAGATTACCCGCGTTCCGATGACGGCAAAGTGTCTCGCTTGCGGAAATGAATTTGCGCTGGCGGACGGCGCGGCGGCGTGTCCACAGTGCGCCAGCCCGCGTGTGCGCCCGCTGCTGCACGACGAATTTCGTCTGGCGAGCATCGATGTTGAATGAGCGGATACGGGTTTAGGACGGATTTCTGACCGAACTCGCACGTCGCCATGGTACACTGAGCGCGAGGGGTACGATTCGATTGGTCGTGTGATGATGTTTCGCAAAATCCACGTGACCGGCGTCGTGCAAGGCGTCGGTTTTCGTCCGTTTGTTTATCAACTCGCGACGCGCGCGAATTTGAACGGCTGGGTCGCGAATACGTCCGCGGGCGTCGATATCGAACTGGAAGGCGACGCTGCCGCGCTGGAGGCGTTCGTGCGCGCGCTGACCGCAGAACAGCCGCCGCTCGCGCAGATCGATTCGGTGGACGTCCGCGACGCCACGTCGAACGGACACGCGCAGTTCAATCGATTCGAAATCCGCGCAAGTGTTCCACTCGCCGGCGCATTCCAGCCCATCTCGCCCGACATATCGATCTGCCCCGACTGTCTCCGCGAACTCTTCGACCCGCACGACCGCCGTTATCGCTATCCGTTCATCAACTGCACGAACTGTGGTCCCCGCTTTACGATCATCGAAGATATTCCGTACGACCGTCCCAAGACGACGATGCGCGTGTTTGAGATGTGCGACGATTGCGCGCGCGAGTACCACGATCCGCTGGACCGCCGTTTTCACGCGCAGCCGGTCGCGTGTCCGAAGTGTGGACCGAAAGTGTGGCTGGAGAACGACGAGGGGCGAGTGGCGAGAGGCGAAGCCATTGAGGAAACGCAGCGCCTGCTCGCGGGCGGCTCCATCGTCGCCATCAAAGGGCTTGGCGGCTTTCACCTCGCATGTGACGCGACGAATGCGGACGCGGTTGCTGAACTGCGCCGCCGCAAGCTGCGCGTCGACAAACCGTTCGCGCTGATGATGCCGGATGTTGTGACCGTCGAGAAGCATTGTTTTGTCGACGACGCAGAGCGCGCGCTGCTCGAATCGCGCGAGCGCCCCATCGTACTTGTGCGCCGCCGCCCCGACTCGCCCATCGCCGAGCAGGTCGCGCCGGGCAATCAGTTTCTCGGTGTGATGCTGCCGTATACGCCGCTGCACTATTTGCTAATGACGGAAGACGGAGGACAGAAGACGGAAAACAACCGTCCGTCCACCGTCTTCCGTCCTCCATCTGTCCTTGTCATGACCAGCGGAAACTTGAGCGAAGCGCCGATCGCGACGGACAACGACGACGCGCGCGCGCGGCTTGCCAAACTTGCCGACGCGTTCCTGATGCACGACCGCGACATCCGCACGCGCTGCGACGATTCCGTCATGCGCGTATTCACCGTTGTAGCCACAGAGGACACAGAGAAGAAGAACCAACTTACGCCTGACCACTACCCACTCCGGCGTTCGCGCGGGTACGCGCCGTTCCCGGTGCGTCTGCCATTCGACGCGCCGCCGCTCTTGGCGACTGGCGCAGAGTTGAAGAATACGTTTTGCATCACGCGCGACCGCTATGCGTTTCTCAGCCACCACATCGGCGATCTGGAAAATTACGAGACGCTGCGTTCGTTCTAAGACGGCGTCGCGCATTTCGAGCGACTGTTCCGCGTCGCGCCGCAAGCGATTGCCTACGATCTGCATCCGAATTATCTCGCCACGCGCTATGCGCTCGAGCGCGCGGAACGCGAAGGGCTGCCGGCGATTGGTGTGCAGCATCACCACGCGCAC
>DAIDTM010000348.1 GCA_027457205.1 Anaerolineae bacterium
ATCCATTTCCCGACATCGTTCGAGAAAATGGAGCAAGCGCGGCGACGCCTGGCGCTGGAAGAATTTCTGTACATTCAAATCGGTGTGTTGCGCCAGCGCCGCAAGTGGCGTCAAGTGCCGGGCAAAGCGCTGCGCGCGGACGACAAACTCATTTCCGATTTTCTCGCCACGCTGCCGTTCCATCTGACCGGCGCGCAAAGGCGCGCCATGGACGATATTCTCGGCGACATCCAGCACGCCCAGCCGATGAGCCGCTTGCTGCAAGGCGATGTTGGCTCCGGCAAGACCGTCGTCGCCGCGGCGGCAATGCTGGCAGCCGTTGCGAACGGAATGCAAGCCGCGCTGCTCGCGCCGACTGAAATCCTGGCGGAACAGCATTTCAAAACGCTCTCGACGATCTTTGAAACGCAAGCCCATCCGCCGCGCGTCGTGCGTCTGGTCGGCAGCATGAAAAATCGCGAGAAGGAAGAGGCGCGCACGCAAATCGCGGCAGGCGAAATCGATATCGCCGTCGGCACGCACGCGCTGATCCAAGAAGACGTTCAGTTCAAGGAACTCGCGCTCGCCATCATCGATGAGCAGCATCGCTTTGGAGTGGAGCAGCGCGGCACGATTCGCGCCAAGGGCTACAACCCGCACATTCTGGTGATGAGCGCGACGCCGATCCCGCGCACGCTCGCGTTGACGGTCTACGGCGATCTGGATTTGTCGATCATCGACGAGATGCCGCCCGGTCGCCAAGAGATCAAAACGAAATGGCTCGAGCCGCGCGAACGCGAGCGCGCGTACGCGTTCATTCGCAATCAAGTCAAAGAGGGTCGGCAAGCATTTGTCATCTGCCCGCTCATCGAAGAATCGGAAAGCATCGATGCGAAAGCGGCGGTGGAAGAGTACGAACGGCTCAGCAAGCAGGTCTATCCCGATTTGCATGTAGGACTGATTCACGGTAAACTACGCTCAGCCGAAAAAGACGACACGATGAACGCGTTTCACGACCACCAGATCGACGTCCTCGTAGCCACCTCGGTAGTCGAAGTGGGCATCGATGTTCCGAACGCGACGGTGATGTTGATCGAAGGGGCGGACCGGTTCGGGCTGGCGCAATTGCACCAGTTTCGCGGACGCGTCGGACGCGGCGAACATCAGTCGTACTGCTTGCTCCTCGCGGACAAGTCCGGCGCAACAAGCGACGAACGGCTGCGCGTGATCGAATCGACGCAGGATGGTTTCCGGCTCGCGGAAGAAGACTTGAAACTGCGCGGTCCCGGCGAATTCTTCGGAACCCGGCAATCGGGGCTGCCCGATTTGAAAATCGCCAAGTTGAGCGACGTGAAGATTCTGGAGGAGGCGCGTACCGTGGCGCAGGAATTGTTCGACGGCGACCCGGAACTGGTCCAGCCCGAACACAAACTGCTCGCCGAGAAAGTGAACGAATTCTGGAAAGGCAAGGGAGACCTGAGTTGATCACTGCCCTTTATCCTGGCTCGTTCGATCCGATCCATTATGGGCACGTTGATATCGCCAAGCGCGCGGCGCAGTTATTCGATAAACTGATTTGGGCGGTCTATGACCGTCCGCTGAAGAATCTGTTATTCACCACCGAAGAGCGGCTCAAGTTCATGCGCCAAGCCGCTCAAGACACGCCGAACATCGAGGTCGTTCCGTATCACGGCTTGACCGTGGAGTACGCCCGGCTGCGCGGCGCAAAAGTGATGGTGCGCGGCTTGCGCGTCACCTACGACTTTGAGATCGAATACCAGACCGCGCTGACGAATCGCCAACTCGCCGAGGAAATCGATACGGTGTGTCTGATGACGACGCTCAAGTACGCCTTTGTCAGCTCGTCGACTGTCAAAGAAGTGGCATTCGCCGGCGGAAGCATCCACGAGATGGTGCCGCCGTACGTCGAGACCGCGTTGAAGCAGCGCCTGGCGCAATTGGGCGACGACCGCGGCGACAAAATTAAACAGGTTTCGCTGCAAGAGTAGAGACTGGAGATTGGAGATTAGAGGTTAGAAATTGGAAACTGGAGGCAGGGTACTCCAACATCCAACCTCTAATCTCCAACTTCTAACTTCCAACCTCCAACCTCCAACTTCACTCTCCAACCGAAAGGGGATGATAGCCATCGACATCTTATACTTGGTTGACCGCTTGGAAGCCCTTCTCACCAAAGGGTGGCGCGTCCCCATGACTTCCAAGACGATGATCGACGAGGACGAATTCCTCGACATCATCGATCAGATGCGGATCGCGATTCCGGAAGAAATCAAGCAATCGAAAAAGATTGTGCAAGACCGCGACCGCGTGATCGCGCAGGCGCAAGAAGAAGCCCAGCGCATCACCGCTATGGCGAAGGAAGACGCCGCGCGCCTGACCAACGAGCACGCCGTCGCCAAAGCCGCCGAGACGCGCGCGGCGCAGATCGAAGCGGAAGCCCAAGCGTCGGCGCAGCAGATCCGCCAGGGCGCGGACACGTACGTCGCGCAGGCGCTGTCCGAATTGCAGTCGCGTCTGGAACAGCTCGCGCAGCAGGTCGCCGCGCTGCAAACCCAGGTGTACAACGGCTTGAACTTTATCTCGGACCAAGGCGCTGCGCCGCAGAATTCGAATCGCGATCAGAACAATTCTTGACACATTCCTTGTCTTGCCTATAATGTGCGCGTTGCGTCACTCAACGCGACAATGGATGTTGTCATGCGATACAATGTCGCCCAGCTCTTGAAGGATGAGACTGGACAATTCCGACAATACGCGCTGCACGAAGACATTCGCGCGCTCGACCCCGGCATCGTTCCGTTGAGCGCGCTAGACGGCAGAATTCAAATGATTCGCACCGCCGATGGCATTCTGGTCACCGGCACTTTGCGAGTATCGGTGGAACTGACCTGCTCGCGCTGCGCTGAATTGTTTTCGACGGCGCTGCAGTTCAAGTTGGAAGAAGAATTTCGTCCGACGATTGACATCGTCACCGGCGCGGCGCTTCCGCTGACGGTCGACGATGAGCCAGCCACGCAGATCGACGAACATCACATCATCGATTTGACCGAAGTCGTCCGACAGGACCTGCTCCTGGCGATTCCACCCAGCCCGGTCTGCCGCTCGAAATGCGCGGGCTTGTGTCCGACGTGCGGTAAGAATTGGAACGAAGGTCGCTGCGACTGCACGCACGATGAACTCGATCCGCGCCTGCAGGTGCTCAAACAATTGCTCGACGAGTAGGGGCAAAGCTTTGCCTCTACAAACATACGCGAAAGGAATCTGAAAGACTCATGCCGCCTCTACCAAAACGGAAATTATCGAAAGGACGACGCGACCGCCGGCGCAGCCACCTCGCGCTCAAGCCGGCAAATCTCGTCGCGTGCCCGAACTGCCACAAACCGCGTTTGCCGCATCACGTCTGCCCCTACTGCGGACACTACGAAGGCGAAGAAATCTTCACGGTCGAGCAAAAACCCGCCAAGAACGCGTGATGCCAGTCGCTTTAGTTTTTCCAGGACAGGGATCGCAGTACGTGGGGATGGCGCAGGATTTGGTCGCCGCGTATCCTGAAGCGCGCGCGGTGTTCGAGCAAGCCGACCGGACGCTTGGTGTTTCGCTCTCCCAACTCTGCTTCAACGGTCCCGAAAACGTCTTGACCGATACGATCAACGCGCAGCCCGCCTTGCTGACGCACAGCATCGCGGCGCTGCGCGTTCTTCAATCACTCCGGCGCGATACGCCGCCGGCATTCGTTGCGGGGCACTCTCTGGGCGAGTACTCGGCGCTCGTCGCCGCCGACGTGATGGATTTTACCGACGCGCTCACACTCGTCCGCGTGCGCGGTCGGGTGATGAAAGACGCCGGCGAGAAAATGCCCGGCGCAATGGCGGCGGTCATCGGCTTGGACGATGCCGCGCTCGAGGCGGTGTGCCGCGAAGCCGGCGCGCAGATCGCCAATTACAACTCGCCGGGGCAAATCGTCATCTCTGGCGCGAAGGACGCGATGGAACGCGCGGCAGCGCTGGCAAAGGCGCGCGGCGCGCGGCGCGTCCTGCCGCTTGCCGTCAGCATCGCCGCGCACTCGCGGTTGATGGAGCCCGCCGCGCGCGAGTTTGAGCGCGCGGTCGCGCAGACGCCGATGCGCCCGCCGAAGACGCCGGTGATTTCCAACGTCACGGCGACCCCGCTCACCAGTATCGAGGCAATCCAGCGCGAGTTGGTCGCGCAGTTGACCTCATCGGTGCAATGGGTCAAGTCTGTGGAGTATATCGTCGCGCAGGGCGCGACAAGTTTCGTCGAACTGGGTCCAAAAGACGTGCTCGCCGGCTTGGTTCGTCGCATCACCCCGAACGCACGCGCGATCAGCGTCGGCGATGTGGCGAGCGTCAAGGCGTTTGTCGAAACCAAATCCTAATTTGGATTTGGTAGAACAGGCAAGTCTATGCGTACATTACCAAGATGGATCGTTTCCCTATTTTTGGTTTCGGCGATATTCCTCGTCGGTTTGTGGGGAATGACTTGGAGCAATAACGCCGTAGCCAACGCTTCGGTAGGCGCAAGCGCGACCGGCGGGCAATCCGTTTTCCTGCCTCTGATCGAAAAACCCGTGAACGCCGGATTGGGTGTGCGGCGAGTCAATGCGCCCTATTACAACGGGAGTATCTGGGATACCACCACCGGGATTTTCTGGTTCGGGCGCATCATTCCTATCGGCAGCTATCCCGATGTCGAGACATACACTGATGTGCGCGTGGGCTATACAGACACCGAACTTTACCTGCGCCTTTCCGTCTTTGATCGTCGTCTTTGGTACAACCCCAATCCGCAAACCGATGCGCTGACCAACTGGGATTCCGCCGCGATTTACCTGACCCCAAGCAACAACGCCGGGAATCCGTTGAACGCGAACGCCCACCAGTTTGTCGCTCAACTGAATTGGTGGGAAAGCTCACGCCTTCCCTGGCAGGCAGCATACCAAGGCGATGGCAATGGCAACTGGATCGCCTCCACCATTCCCTTCACCACCGAAACGACGTGGCGCGGCAATGCGCCGAATGACAACACCGATGACTCTGGCTGGGTTCCGATATTTCACATTCCTTTCTCCAGTCTCGGACTTGCCGGTCCTCCGCCGCAAGGAACGACGTGGAATCTCGGAGTCACCGTCTACAATCGCAACGACGCCGTCAATACGTTCATCCCGCCCAAGACGTGGCCCGAAACCCTGGTCGCTAACCAACCGAACACGTGGGGACAGCTCTATTTTGGAACGCCCACGTTTACTCCGCCTTCGGTAACGCCGCAAGGAACGACGACTATCCAAAATGGGTTGAATGGGGTAACGGTAGCGGACGACGAGGTGGGCGGCAATACAATGTGCGGACAGGGAATGGACATCTGGAGCCAGTGGGGAGAGAAAAATTACGCCGGGCAAACTCAGGTCAACGTCCAAAACCAAGAAGACGTTGCCGATTGGCCCTGCTACTCCAAGTATTACATTACCTTCCCGCTCGACTCAGTGCCGTCCAACAAAGCGATCATCTCATCCACGTTGACGATGTACCAATTTGGAAACGCCGGTCAGGGCTGGAATCCCGGACCGCTTCCTTCATACATTCAGGTATTTACGGTCACCCAGGATTGGAGCCAAACCGCGCTGAATTGGAACAACGCGCCCCTCGCCAGCGAGAACGTGGGCGGTTCATGGGTCAATCCATTGAACACTCTACCGCCTTGGCCCGGCATACCGATCACCTGGGATGTCACCCGCGCGGCAGCCGCCGCCTATGCGTCGGGACAGCCGCTGCGCCTGGTCCTTTATTCCGCCGATACGGCGAGACATAGCGGCAAGTATTTCTACTCTTCCTCAGCCGATCCCCAAGCGCGTCCCTGGCTACAGGTGATTTGGGGCGGTCCATAGAGGATCACCAACGGTCTAACTGGAGATAAACCGACATGAATCAGCTCACCGGCAAAGTCGCCCTCGTCACCGGCGCATCGCGCGGCATCGGGCGCGCGTGCGCGATCAAACTGGCGTCGCTGGGCGCGAAGGTCATCGTCAACTACAACAAGAGTGCGAGCGCAGCGGACGAGGTCGTCGCCGAGATCAAGCGAAACGGCGGCGAAGCGATCGCGGCGCAAGGCGACGTGAGCCAATTCGCCGCCGCGCAGAATGTTGTCAAAGCCGCCACGGACGCGTTTGGACGGATCGATATTTTGGTGAACAATGCCGGGACGACGCGCGATAACCTGCTCGCGCTGATGAAGGAAGAAGATTTCGACGTGATCATCGCTCAGGATCTGAAGAGCGTTTTCAATTGCAGTAAAGCTGCGCTGCGCCAAATGATGAAGCAAAAGTACGGACGCATCGTCAATATGACGTCGATCGCCGGCGTCGTCGGCAATCCGGGACAGACGAATTACTCCGCCGCCAAAGCCGGCGTTATCGGCTTTACCAAGGCGATGGCGAAGGAATATGGCGGCAAGAACATCGCGGTCAACGCCGTCGCGCCGGGCTACATCCCTACCGACTTGACGAACGCGCTGCCGCAGGAGATCAAAGACGGCATCGTCAAACTCACCGCGTTGGGGCGAATGGGCACAGCTGAAGAAGTGGCAAACGTCGTGGCGTTCCTCGCGTCGGACGAGGCAAGCTACATCACGGGTCAAGTGGTGTCGGTGGACGGCGGGTTGACGTAGCGCGCATCCTTCCGCAATGCGCTGGAGAGCAAGAGGTCAATATGGAAGAAAACCTGGGATCGGTCACCATTGCGCCGGAGGTCTTGCTGGCAGTCGTGCGTCTCACCGCGCTGGCTACGCCGGGAGTAGCTGGACTTTCGTCAGAGAATCCCAGCGGCGTCCATCGATTGTTCAGCGGCAAAGCGAGTGAAGGCATCCATCTCGAATTCGAAGACCACACGGTCACGATCGATCTGTACATCGTCGCGGAACCGGACGCGCAGATGCTGCCGCTGGGACAGATACTTCAGCACGAAATCAGCCGCGCGATCCAGGATGTCGTCGGAATGCCGGTAAAGGAAATCAATGTTCACATCGATGACGTCGCCGACCGCGGCGAGCGCGAACCTACGTAGCCGAGGAAAAGCGTGAAAACTCGACGCCAAGCGCGCGCGCTTGCGCTGAAAGCGCTCTTTGAAATCGACAGCGTTGGACACCAGCCCGCGCCGGTGCTCGACTATTTGATTTTGGATGAGAACCTGCCGGCAGAAGGCGCCGAGTTTGCCCACGCGCTGGTGGAGGGCGTCACCGCGCATCGCACGACGCTCGACGAAATCATTCGTCAGCACGCGCCGGAGTGGCCCGTCGAACAACTCGCGATCATCGACCGCAACATTCTGCGAATCGCGCTGTACGAACTGCAATACGCGCCAGACGTACCGATCAAAGTCGCAATCAACGAGGCGGTCGAGCTGGCTAAAACATTCGGCGGCGATACCGCGCCGCGTTTTGTGAACGGCGTACTCGGCGCGTTTTTGCTGCGACATACGGCGGGCGAACTGCGCCATTCGTGACATCCAACCATAAAACACTGGAGAGAAAACGATCATGCCAAAAGACAAAGTGGTCATCATGGGCGCAGCGGGGCGCGACTTTCACAACTTTAACGTCTACTTTCGCGACAACCACGCGTATCAAGTCGTCGCGTTCACCGCGACGCAAATCCCCAATATCGAAGGACGCGTGTACCCCGCCGCGCTTGCCGGCTCGCTCTATCCGCAAGGCATTCCGATTCACCCGGAATCGGACCTGCCGATGCTTATCCAGCAACACGAAATCACTCAGGTCGTTTTTGCGTACAGCGATGTTTCCCACGAGACGGTGATGCACCGCGCGTCAGTGGCGCTGGCGGCGGGCGCGGATTTCCGCTTGATGGGTCCGCGCGCGACGATGGTGAAATCGACCAAGCCGGTCGTCGCGATCTGCGCGGTGCGGACCGGCAGCGGCAAATCGCAGACGACGCGCGCGGTCGCCAGCGCGCTCCAGGCGATGGGCAAACGCGTCGTCGCCATTCGCCACCCAATGCCCTACGGCGATCTCGTTAAGCAAGCGGTGCAACGATTCGCGACGTACGACGATCTCGTCAAACACGAAACGACGATTGAAGAGCGCGAGGAATACGAGCCACACATTGCGCGCGGCACGATTGTTTACGCCGGTGTGGATTACGAGAAAATTCTGCGTCAAGCCGAAACGGAAGCCGACATCATTCTCTGGGACGGCGGCAATAACGATTTCTCGTTTTATCAGCCCGACCTGTTGATCGTCGTTGCGGACCCGCATCGACCGGGGCACGAATTGACCTTTCATCCAGGCGAAACGAATCTACGAATGGCGGATGTCGTCGTCATCAACAAGGTGGACACGGCGAACGCGGAGAACGCGAATCGGGTGCGCGCCAACATTCGCGCGACAAATCCGAACGCTGCCATCGTCGAAGCCGCCTCGCCGATTTTCGTGGACGACGCGGCGGCAATTCGCGGCAAGCGCGTCCTCGTCGTCGAAGATGGACCGACGCTGACACACTGCGGAATGGCGTATGGCGCGGGCGTCGTCGCCGCGCAGAAATTCGGCGCGAGCGAGATCGTCGATCCGCGACCCTATGCCGTTGGTTCGATCAAAGAGACGTACAACAAATATCCCACCACCGGCGCGGTGCTGCCCGCGATGGGCTACGGCGACAAGCAGGTGCAGGAACTGGAGGCGACCATCAACGCCGCGCCGGTCGATCTCGTTCTGATCGCGACGCCGATTGACCTGCGGCGCGTCGTGAACATCAAGCATCCCACCGACCGCGTGCGGTACGAATTGCAAGAGATCGGTCAGCCAACGCTCGCAGACATTCTCAAGAAAAAATTCGGATAACCGCGTACCGACGCGAATCAAAAATCCTGCGACTTGTTCGAGTCGCAGGATTTTGTATTTCCGCCAACGCTTGCCGATTACGACGATGGGCGCAACGCCAGCGTGAGCTTGACGCGCATCGTCTGGTTATTACGCAAGACTGTCAAAGTGACCGTATCGCCGGCTTTGTAATTATTTAGCAGCCCCGTCAACGTATGGTCTTGATCGATTGATTGCGAATCCAACTGGAGAACCACATCGCCCTGCTGAATCCCCGCCTTGTCCGCCGGCGAGCCGGTCTCAACCTGAGTGACCACCACTCCCGTCGTCGTAGTCAGATTGAGCGCGCTGGCGATCTGCGGAGCAACCTCCTGATAGTAAATGCCGATATAGGCACGGTCGACGTGACCCGTCGCAATCAACTGCGTCATCACATCACGCACCTGATTCGACGGAATCGCAAACCCCAAGCCCTCGGCGACGTTGCCGCTGTTCGTGCTGCGTACGACCAGCGTGTTGATGCCGATGACCTGACCGAGACTGTTCAGCAATGGACCGCCGGAGTTGCCGTTGTTGATCGCCGCATCCGTTTGGATCAAACCTTGCTGCTGACCCACCGTGCGATTCAACGCGCTGATGACACCCACTGTCACCGTGCCGCGAAAATCGCCCAGCGGGCTGCCGATGGCAATCGCCACCTGACCAGGCACCAGCGCGCTCGAATCGCCCAGTTGCGCTACCGCCGGAACTTTGCCATTCACCTTAATGACCGCCAAATCGGCTACCGGGTCTGCGCCGACGACCGTCGCATCCGTACTGGTGCCGTCGGAGAAAATCACCTGCAACGTCTGCTCGCCCGCGATCACATGGTTATTGGTAACGATGTATCCTTTCGGGTCGATGATGATGCCCGATCCCGACGCCGTCGGAGAAACCGTACCAAAGAACCCGCGGCTGGCTTGCAGCTTGTTAATGACCGTCACCACGGCGGGCTTGGCTTTTTTAACCGCGTCGATCACCGCTGAATTTTCTTGCAGCGTCACATTTTGCTGTGCGGGAGCAACCGCCGGCTGAACTGTAGCATTGGGGCTAGTCGCCCCCACCGTGACCGCCGCCGGACTCGTCGCTACATTTTGCGCCGCATAATAGCCGGCGAGACCGCCCATCACGCCGCCGCCAACAATGCCTACCAGAATTGCCAACACAACCACACACGACATCAAAGCATAATTTGGTTTCTGCATAGTTCACCCTTCCCCGGTCGAGATTGTCCACTCACCATCCACAAATATTATCGCATGACTTGGTTAATTCCAGATGAGAATTACATAAATTGAGCGTAAAAGATAGCGCATCGATTCACTGCGGCAGCCGCTTGGTAAAATCGTCCAGCGAGTCATTGTACGAGGTTCGAATGCGATGGAGTGTGAACAATTCGTCGGCGCGCTGGCGATAACCCGGATCCAGCGTCACAGCAGCTTGAAATCCGGCGCGCTTGAGCATATCGATAATTGCCGCGTCGTACTCGCCGAATGGATAGGCAAACGCGATCATCGGTCTGCCGAGCCGCGTCTCCAGAATCGATTTCGACTCTGCAATTTCCTTCATCGCCTCGTTCGGCGTCAGCGCGCGCAAGTGTGGATGGGTCAGCGTGTGCGGCTGGATGTCCATTCCCGCGGCAGACATTTCCTGCAACTGCGCCCATGTCATGTACGGTGCGTGGTCGAGCGGATGCGTATAGACGAAGAACGTGCCGATCAGATGGTATTTCTTGAGGATTGGAAACGCGACGGCATACTGCTCTTCCCAACCATCGTCAAACGATACGATGATCGGCTTGGCGGGCAGCGACTTGCCATCCTTCAGATGCGCGACCAATTGCCCCATCGTAATCGTATGAAAGCCGCGTTGCGCGATCAAATTCATCTGCGCGTCAAAGTTTTGCGGTGCGACCGTCCAGGTTTTTTGCAATTCGCTTGCGCCGCTGCCTAAATCTTGCAAGTGATGGTACAACAGAATCGGAACAATGGCGGCTTGACCGGGCGCGGGCGCGGTGACGAACGCCGTCGCTGTCGGCGCGGGCGTAGATGTCGCCGCCGGCGTCGCGACGACCGGGATGATGGTGATCGCGGCAACCGGCGTGATCGCCGGCTGCGATGGTGCGCCGCACGCGACAACCACCGCCGCGACGAGAATGAACGCCCCAATTCGTAGAAACTGACTCAATATCACTGACCTTTCTTTTCTCAATCTGTTTGGCGCGAGGTGTACCAGTGTGGTATAATGGGCAACTGGAGGAATCAATGTCCTTGTCCAATCCGGACCCCGCGACCCCGCCCCATCTCATTCGGTCACTGGTCGCGGTCATCGTGGGAAGTCTTTTGCTGCGCGCCGCCGCCGGCGCGATGGGCGAAAACATCCAGTTCTACCTCAACTTTATCGACGCCGCCGCAAAAACTCCCGGTCACCCATTGCACACGATCACCGGCGGTCAGGTGTACGTGATTTCGTACACGCTGGGCGGCATCATCATCGGCGCATTCTTTCTGGCGGAACTGATCGGCGCGCCGCTGTTTGGCGCGTGGAGCGATCGCTACGGCAGAAAATTGTTCATCATCTTCGGACCGCTCTTTGGCGCAATCGCCGTTCAGATTACGGCGATGACGACCGTCGTCTGGCTGCTCATTGTCACGCGTCTGTTGGAAGGACTCTCCACCGCCGCGAACGCGCCGGCAACGCTGGGCTTTATCGCCGAAGCCACCGCGCATTCCAAAAAACTACGCTCGTGGGT
>DAIDTM010000349.1 GCA_027457205.1 Anaerolineae bacterium
TAACTACTCAGCCATCGTTCGATTTATCCGCGAATCACGCGAATCTTCGCTAATTTTTTCTTTTCATTCGCGCTATTCGCGTTATTCGCGGATAATTTTGCCTGTTCACATGAGCAAACGACGGCGGGCTGAGTAGTAACCCAAATTCTGTGATGAGGATAATCAACTGTGCCATGTCTGACGACGTAGCGACGCTACCGGCAGATTGAACTCACCGCAATGACGCAAAGGGTTTAGATAAATTCCTTGGCGACTTGGCGGCTTGGCGTGAGTTTTCAGACAGGTTCTCAGTTGGACTTTATCCATTTGTAATAGGTGAAAAGACAGAGTAAGCTATGGGTATCATCCACCAAGAGGATAGCCCATGCTCACCCTGCCTAGCGAATATCTTACTCTGATTCAGGCTTTTGCGCCAGTTTTTTCTCAACGCCTCTGGCAACATATTCAAATCCTGGTGATCGGTGCGATTCTCGCACCGGGTAAACGCACCGTGACGTCCGCACTGCGGATCATGGGCTTGAGTCAGGAGAAGCACTTTCAAAATTATCATCGCGTCCTCAATCGCGCGGTGTGGTCCAGTCGGGAGGTCAGCCGCATTCTGCTGACCTTGCTTGTCACGACCTTCGCGGCAGTCGGCGACTTGGTGATGGGTCTCGATGACACCATTGAGCGACGGCGGGGCGAGAAGATCACCGCGCGCGGCATCTACCGCGACCCCGTGCGATCCAGTCATAGCCATTTTGTAAAAGCGAACGGTCTGCGTTGGTTGAGTTTGATGTTGCTCGTACCCATTCCGTGGGCGCACCGCATCTGGGCCCTGCCGTTTCTAACAACCTTGGCGCCCTCGGAACGCTACTACGCTGGGCGCATGCGCGGACCGAAAGGGTTGACCGATTGGGCGCGCCAGATGCTGTTGCAAGTGCGCCGCTGGCTCCCCACGCGCCGCATCGTCATCGTCGCGGATGCGAGTTTTGCCGTGCTTTCTTTGCTGGCGCGTATGCAACGTTTGGCGAATCCGATCTGCATGGTCGTGCGGTTTCGCTTAGATGCTGCGCGGTATGAACCCGCCGCACCGCGCCGACCCCATCAGCAGGGACGTACTCCCAGCAAAGGTAAACGGCTGCCGACGTTAGAGCGAGTCTTGAAGGATCGGAAGACCGTTTGGAAACGTGTGACCGTGTGGCACTGGTATGGTGAACGGAAACGCGTCGTCGAAATCGCTTCGGGCACCGCGGTGTGGTATCATTCGGGCATGCCTCTGGTGTCGCACCGTTGGGTGTTGATTCGGGATCCGAAAGGCACGTTCAAACCGCACGCTTTGCTCTGCACGGATATGACCGTCAAGCCCGAGCAGATTCTGAAATGGTTTGTGATGCGCTGGCGTGTTGAAGTCACCTTTCAAGAAGTGCGCACCCACCTGGGTGTCGAAACACAACGGCAATGGAATGATTGGGCGATATTGCGAACGACGCCAGCGTTACTCGGCTTGTTCTCGCTCGTCACGCTCCTCGCTCATCGGCTGGTCCAACGCGGCCAGTTGCCGGTCCGTCAAGCCGCGTGGTATGTCAAACGCTTGCCGACGTTTTCGGATGCGTTGGGTATTGTTCGTCAGCACTTGTGACGGCACGTGAGTTTCCGAATATCGCACCGAAAGACCAACATGCAAAAACGCAAGGCAGCACTCTGGGAACGCTATACCGATGCGCTGTGTTATGCACAGTAGCGCCTTTACTTTGGATAAAGTCCAACTCAGACGCCGGCGCGGTTGAAGCGTTCGATAGCGCGCGCATAAATCTCCAGGTTGCGCTGCGCTGTCTTGATCGGATCAAATTCGCGCGCCGCCTTCTCCCGCCCGGCGCGCCCCATCCGCTCGCGCAGCGCGTGATCGCGCGCGAGGCGCACGATCGCCGCCGCGAGTTCTTCGGCATTTCCCGGCGTCGTCAGCACGCCGGTTTCTCCATCCTCTACCGTTTCCGGAATCCCGCCCATTCGCGACGCGACGACCGGCTTGCCGGCTGCCATCGCCTGCGCGCACGTGTAGGAAAAACTTTCGTAGAGCAGCGACGGCACGACGCAAATGTCCGCGCGGCAATACCAATCGAGCAGCGTTGGCTGATCGACGCCGCCGAGAAACTCGACGCGGTCGCGCGCGCCTGCCTGCGTCAACTGCGCCTCCAACTCGGCGCGCTGCGATGTTCCGCGCGCGGTCGGGCGGTCATCGCCAATGAACACGAACCGCGCGTTGGGAACCTGGCGCAAAA
>DAIDTM010000350.1 GCA_027457205.1 Anaerolineae bacterium
GGCGGCGTCGATTCATTTTTTTCCACGATGGCGCTCGCGCCGTTCTGGTAAATCACCCGCGCCGGCGCGATCGGCTGCGCGGTCACATCGGTGACGAACGCCCAGGGGGGCCACGCCGGATCGCGCAGCCATTCGGCAAAGGTGGATGGTCCCAGCTTCGTTCCCGCCGGAATCCATTGAAACCATTCGTTCGGCAGCGTCTCGCGCCAGAGACCGAACGCCAGCCAGTATGCGCGAATCGTCTGCGGATCGGTGAAACTTATCTGGTAGGTGTCCAAGTTCGCCTTTGCCCAGAGCGCGGTCTGCAACTCGGATTCGGTGAACGGCGCGTAGACTTTGGGGGGGCGCAGCGCGATCACGCCGACGCTGAGCAGCAAGGCGACGCCGATAAATCCGGCAGCTGCCGCGCGTCCGGCGATGGGGACGCGGACGACCCCGCGTTCGATGCCGCGCGCAAGCGCGAGCGCGGCGAGCATCGCCAGCGGGAAGACCAGGATGTAAAACGTCTTATCGACGCGATAGCCGGAGAGCGGGAAGAACGTCTGAATGGCGAGCAGCGCGGCGAATTGCAAAAGCCACACCAGCAGAAAACCGATCAACACTCGACCGATGCCCTTGGCGCGCCACGCCAGCGGAACGCCGATCAGAGCGAGCAGCAAAAAGATCGGTCCGCCGAGCGTGTCGAGTGATGGGTTCGCGACGCCGCCGGGTCCCACACTCGACGTGGTCGAAATCTTGCCAGCGGCGAGTTCCAGAATGCCGGCGAACTGCAACGTCACCGCCGCCAGCGCCATCAGCGCGAGAAATGCGCCGAGCGCGGCGAGCGCGCCGTAGGTGCGTCGGACGTCCACGCGGCGGCGCGCCTCGCCAATCACGCGCGCCAGCACAACCAACGCGAACAACGCCAGCGGCAGCGCGACGAAAATCGGGTAGGCAGCAACGGTCGCGAGCAGCGCCGCGCCGAGGAGCGCGGCGAAAATCCAGGAGGGTTGATCGGCGTAGCTGGCGGTGTACCACAGTGCGGCGAGGATGAACCATTGCGCCAGGGCTTGCGCGAAAAAGTACTGTTCCCAATCGACGATGCCGACAAAGTACGACCACGGCACGAAGAGGAGCGCGGGCGCAAGCAGCGCGACGATTTTGGAGAGACGATTTTTCGGCAACAGCGCGCACGTCATACCGTAGACCGCGCCGGCGGCGAGCGCGATAAAACTTGCCGCGGTTGGATGCAGCACGCGCAGCGGCGACCAGCCGAGCCAGTGCGAGAACATCGCCGCGAGGAACGCGCCGCCTGCCGGGTACCAACTGACCAGTTTGCCTTCGGGGTACGAGAAGAGGACTTGCTGGTACACGCGCACCGCGTCCGAGGATTGCGTCGGCGGCAGCAGAGTGGGCAGCGCCGGCGCGATAAAGTACAGCCACACACCGCTGACGACGAGGAGAAAGCCCGCGAGCTCCAGCGGATCGCTTTCGACGGCGACGCGCCCGTAAGCCGCCCAGAGCGCAAGCGCCAGTCCGATCACGACGACCGCCAACGTCAACCAGGTATTCGCGCGGTAGCCCGCCGCGATGTTTTGCAGATAACCGCCCAGCAGCGTGAAGAAAAAGATCAGGAAAACGACGCTGAACAGCGCCTGCGAAATCGAAACGGAGACCCGGCTACGCATTCATTCGCCTGACGACAGTTTCCAGTACTTTTCAACCCACTCGCCGACGCGCGTGTGCTCGATGGCATCGCCGCGCGCAAGGTACGGCTTGATGTCGAGCACCGGCGTGCCGTTCAGCGCGTCCAGTCCGCGCACGCGCAGCACGCCGTCGCGCGCCTCCAGCAGTTCCGCCGCGCGGATGCCAATCGGGTTGGGGCGCTGCGGCGAGCGCGTGGCGAACAGCCCGACGAGCGGCAGGTCGTCGCGCCGCATCGGACGGACGTGGAGCGAATCCGGCGGCGGCATCCGGTCGAAGTAGAAGACGACCCAGATGTGCGAAAACTGCGCGAGTCCGTCGAGCGCGTCGCGCCATTCGTCCGCGACGACGATCTCGGATTCGATTTCCTCCCAACGCGTGTCACGGCGCGCGTCGGTAATGGTGTTGCGAACCGTGCCAATCGGTTTCAGTTGAATCATACGATTAGTTCGTATGATAGCCCAGAATGAATCTCTAGGCAAATCCAAGATGGCGGGTGATTATTCACATCTCACCGCAAAGACGCGGAGCGCGCCGAGTTTTTTATATTTTGATTTCTTTGCGGTGAATGAGCGGTGTGTACCAATTGCCACGGAGAATTTGATTTATTTCAAACTAGCGGATATAATGAACTTAATCCAAACCATACGATTCTCACCAACATAATCCTCTCGTCTCTTGCTTCCCCACCTTTTGCCAAAGGGGTGATGACGGCGCAACAACCGGGTTCGCTGCCCTCTCGGTTCGAAACTCGAAGGAATGAGGTTCGATTCAACTCGCGATGACGCGAAGAAACGAAAAGGAGAAGAAGACGATGTCCCCTAGAATTCCCCGTTCACTCTGGATTGCCGCGCTGCTGACCCTGGCAGTAGTGATCCTCGCCGCGTGCGCGCCGGCTGCCGCACCCACTTCCGCACCCGCCACTGCCGCTCCACAACCAAGCACCGGACCGGCTCCAACGACCGCCTCCACCGGCGGACAGACCAAGAACATCATCATCGGCTTTACCGCGTCCCAGACCGGCAGCAATAATGTCGAGTCGGGCAAACAGTTGCAGGGCTTGCAACTGTGGCTAAGCGATGTGACCAAAGCCGGCGGAATCAAACTCAAAGACGGCACGGTGGTTATGCCATCGCTCAAGTTCTACGACGACGAAAGCAAAGCTGACCGCGTCCAGGCGCTGTACACTCAGCTCATCAATCAGGATAAGGTAGACTTTTTGATCAGCCCGTACAGCAGTGGATTGGCGAAATCGGCGGCGATCATCTCCGAGCAGTACGGCAAATTGATGATCACGACCGGCGCGGCGGATGACGCGACGATGGAGCAAGGTTTCAAGAACACCTACCAGTTGTACACTCCAGCCAGCCAGTATCTCTCGGGCGCGATCGACCTCTTGGGCAAGTTGAGTCCCTCCGCCAAGAAGATCGCCATCGTTTACTCGAAAGACGCGTTCTCGACGACCGTCGCCCAGTTTGCCAACACGTACGCGACGAGTCACGGCTACAGCGTAGTCGTCAACGAAGGGTACGATCCCAGCACGACCGATTTTTCGTCCTTCATCAACAAGATTGCCGCCGCTAGTCCGGATGCCATCATGGGCGGCGGGCACTTTGCCGACGGCAGCACCTTTGCCAAACAACTCTTCGACAAAAAAATACCCGCCCAGATGCTCGTCCTCCTCGTCGCACCGCCCGCACCCACGTTCACGCAAATTGGCGACGGCGCGCAATACGTCATCGGTCCCAGCCAGTGGGAGCCGCAGGTGACGTACAGCGCCGACGCCGCCAAAGCCGCCAACTTGCCCTGGTACGGCATCAGCGTCACGGATTTCACCGCGGAATTCAAAGCCAAGTACAACGCCGATCCGTCGTATCACGCCGCGGGCGGTTATATGGCGGGCTTGCTGCTCCAGAAAGCCATCGAAGATACCAACAGCATCGACCCGACGGCGATCAAAGCCGATCTCGACAAACTCGATTTGCTGACTTTCTACGGTCACATCAAGTTCAGCACCGACGCCAAGACCCACGGCAAGCAGATCGGGCACGAGATGGTCTATATGCAATGGCAGAAGGACGCCTCCGGCAATTTCGTCAAGCAGATCGTCTGGCCCCTTACCGCCAAGACCGCCGACGCTCAACTCCGTAAGCTGCCATAAACGTCAAGGGCTACTTTGAAATCTTGAAATGTGCGACGCACCCAAGTGCGTCGCACATTTATGCCCCATTCGAGGTGAAGATGAATCTTGCCGTGCTTGTCTCTTCGTCTATCGATGGATTGATGCTAGGTTTTATCTACGGTCTGGCGGCGATGGGCTTGACGCTCATCTTTGGCGTGATGCGCGTCATCAACCTCGCCCACGGCGCGGTGATTACGCTGGGCATGTTCGCCCTCTACCTCTTCAGCGTCCAGCTGGGGCTGAATCCTTATCTTGCGCTCGTCCTCACCCTGTTTCTCGGCTTGGCTTTCGGAGTCGTGATGTACTTTATCTCGGTTCATCGCGTCATCAACGCGCCGGAGCTGACGACGCTCCTCGCGACCTTTTCGGTCGATCTCATCATCGTCGGCGTGGGCACCGCGATCTTTACGACCAGCCCGTTCTCGGTCAACGTCGATCTGGGCACCTACGGGTCCGGCGAGATCACCGTCCTGGGCACCAAGATCGTCGCCGTGCTGGCAGCGATTCTCATCACGGTGGCGCTGTACTATTTCCTCTACCGCACGCGCATCGGCAAATCGATCCGCGCGGTCGCGAACAATCGCAGCGCGGCGGAGCTGATGGGCATCAACACCACCGCCATGCTCGCGCTGAGTTTCGGACTCGGCACAATGCTGGCGATGATCTCCGGTGGACTGATCGCCACGCTGTTCACGTTCACCATTCTCACCGGCGACGATTACCAGACCAAGAGTTTCGTCATCGTCGTCATCGGCGGCTTGGGCAATCCGACCGGCGCGCTGGTAGGCGGCATCCTGCTCGGCTTGCTCGAAGGGATCGCGACGCTATTTATGCAGCCCAGCTGGGTGCCGGTGATCGAGTATGTCGCCTTCGTGTTGATCCTCCTGCTCCGCCCCAATGGATTGTTCGGGGCGCGCGCGTGACCGAGGCATTCCTACGATGAAGAATCTACTGAATCCATACCTCTGGATTATCCTGCTTGTCGTTGGCGGCATCTCGGTCGTTCCGATTCTGACCGGCGATGCGTCGATGCGCGAAGACTTGTTCCTCATCCTGATGCTGGTCGTGCTTGCCTCCAGCGTGAACATCATCACCGGCTATACCGGCTACGTCAGCTTCGGCAACATTGTCTTTTTTGGATTGGGCGGTTACTTTGCCTTTTACCTGATGCAGAATTTCGAAACGAATTTCGTTCTTGCCGCGCTGGTCGGCGGCGTTGGCGCGAGCATCGTCGCGGTGCTGATCGGCATTCCCGTGCTGCGACTGCGCGGGGCGTACTTTGCGCTTGCCACCATCGGCATCAATGAGGCGATGCGAACTTTCGTCGCCAACTTCGACCCGTTCGGCGGATCGGTGGGAATGTTCTTCAACTATTCCGTCTATAACGCCTATGGCGGCGCGAAGAACGCGCTGTGGTTTGCCTACGATGGGATTGTCGTCGTCGCGTTGGCGACCATCGCCGCCAGTTTCCTGATCAAAAAATCGAAATTCGGTCTGGGGTTGCTGGCGATTCGCGAGGATCAGGACGCCGCCAAGGTGCTCGGCATCGATCCGGCGCGCGCCAAAGTGATCGCGTACACCTTCTCGGCGTTCTTCCCTGCGCTGGCGGGCGCGCTCTTTTTCTTCAAGAACGGCATCATCGAACCGGACGTCGCCTTCGATCTGCTTCGTTCCATCGAGGCGCTGGTGATGGTGATGCTGGGCGGTTACGGCACCGTCGTCGGACCCATTGTCGGCGCGACGGTGTACGAACGCATCACCGCGCTGCTCATCACCGCGCCGTCGATCACCGTGTTGGGTGTGTCGCTCGGTTTCAGCCAGTTGCATCTTGCGATCGCGGGTTTTCTGCTGCTTCTCATCGTCCTCTTTGTCACCGCCGGATTTGTCGGTTGGCTGCGCCAACGATTTCCGCGCACGCGGAGGTACCTCGAATGACGAACACCGCTTCGGTAATTCTCGCGGTGGAAAATGTGAGCATGCGGTTTGGCGGCTTGGTGGCGCTAGATCGCGTTTCGTTGACAGTCCACGAAGGCGAAATCTTTGGCATCATCGGACCCAACGGCGCGGGCAAGACGACGCTCTTCAACGTCATCAACGGCGTCTACGCCCCACACGAGGGTCGCATTCTGTTTCGCGGCGAAGATATTACCGGCATGCCGCCCTTCCAAGCGTCGCGCCGCGGCATCGCGCGCACGCACCAAGTGGTGCGCCCGCTCGGCGAATTGACCACGAAAGAGAATGCGATGGTCGGCGCGTGTTTTGGACGCGAGAACCTTTCGCTCGAAAAATCATCCATCGTCGCCGACGAGATTCTGGAATTTGTGGGGCTGGCTGCCCGCCAGGACATGCTTGCCGGTAAACTAAACATCGCGCAGAAAAAGCGGCTCGAAATGGCGCGCGCGCTGGCGGCGCGTCCGCTCCTGCTCCTGCTAGACGAAGTGCTCGCCGGGCTAAACCCGCAGGAAGTCGCCGAGATGCTGACGGTCATCCGGAAAATCCGCGACCAGGGCGTCACGATCATCATGATCGAACATCTGATGCACGCGGTGATGAACCTGTCCGACCGCGTCTTTGTGCTGGACTATGGCGCGAAAATCGCAGAAGGCGCGCCGCAAGCCGTCTCCAGCGATCCCCGGGTGATCGAAGCGTATCTCGGCGATCCCAAAATGGCGCAGCGTCTCCTGGAGGGATCGGCATGATTACGCTGGAGATCAAGGAACTTGAATCGGGTTATGGCGAGGTGCAGATCCTGTGGGGGCTTTCGCTTCAGCTTTAACAGGGAAAACTGACGTCGCTCGTCGGCTCGAACGGCGCGGGAAAGACGACCCTGCTGCGCACCGTGACGGGTTTGATGCCGCCCTGGAAAGGCAGTATCGTCTTCGATCGCAAAGAGATCACGAAACTTGCCGCGCACGAAAAGGCGCAGATGGGTCTGGTGCTCGTGCCGGAAGCGCGCCAGCTGTTTACCGATATGACCGTGCTGGAAAATCTCGAGATGGGCGCGACGCCGGCGCGCGCGCTCGGCGAGTACAAGCAGACGCTCGACTGGGTGTTCGAACTCTTGCCGCGCCTCAAAGAGCGACAAACGCAGTTGGCGGGAACGCTGAGCGGCGGTGAGCAGCAAATGGTGGCGATTGCGCGCGGGCTGATGGCGAAGCCGAAAATCCTAATGTTCGATGAACTGTCGCTCGGTCTGTCGCCGCTCCTCGTGATGAGTCTATTCGACGTGATCCTCAAACTGAAGAGCCAGGGACTGACGATGCTGCTGGTCGAGCAGAACGTACAGATGGCGCTGGCGGTCAGCGATTACGCGTACGTCCTCAATAACGGTCGCATTGAGACGCAGGGCGAGGCGAAGCAAGTGCGCCAGATGGAGAGCGTCCGCAAGGCGTATCTGGGCTTGTAGTCCAAGTCGAAAGCGACGAAAAAACACCGGCGCGCGCAGCGTCGGTGTTTTTGGTTCAGCGGCGTCTGGCGGTCGAAGCCGCCGCAAAAGCGCAGCCGCCCTGCGGCGACTTGCAATCGCCCCACCCGACTTGGCACGCGCCCTGCCGGTTCTCTTGCCGGGCTTGAATATTTTATCGATTCGTGATAATATAAAGTCACATAAGACACTCAAGGAGAGTTCGATGAAGACTATCCTGCGCGTTCTCATAGTTCTGTTGGTTCTGTTCATCACCACGACCTCGCTGATTCCGCCGGTAGCGGCTGCCAGTCCGAGCATGGTCGTGGTCTCGTGGGGCGATACGCTCTACTCGGTCGCGGCTCGTAATGGGACGACGGTCGATGCGCTGGTGCGCGCGAATAACCTGCCC
>DAIDTM010000351.1 GCA_027457205.1 Anaerolineae bacterium
CGCCAGCGCGCTGTTCGTTTTCTCGCCGTCGCTCGTCCTCTTCTCGCGCGAGACGAACGGCGTCGTGATCGCGATGACGTGCGCGCTTGCCGCGCTCGCGTTCGCCGTGCGCTATTTGGACAACCGCCAGCCGCGCGAGGCATACTGGTCTGCCGCGTCGCTCGCGCTCGCGCTCCTTGCCGCGCGTGAGGTGTGGACGTTCGTTTTGGCGGTCCTTGTTTTTCTGCTGATCGTTCGACTGCGCCGCGAACCAAGCACCCTCGATGCGCGCGATCTGCCGCGCGCCGCGCTCGTGTTCGCGCTGACCTTCGTCGGCGTAGCGACGGTCTTTTTGCTCCACCGCGACGGACTCGGCGCGGCGTTCAATTTGTTCGGCGCGTGGCTGGACGGCTTGCGTCCCGGCGGCTCGCCGTTCGACCCGCTGCGGTTGTTGGTGCTGTACGAGCCGGTCATTGTCTTTTTCGGCGCGGCGGCGTTGATCGAACTGGCATTTTCGGTGCGCGAGATGGAGTGGCGTCGGACGCCGCTCTTCGCGCTCGCGCTGTGGTCGACCATTGCTTTTATCCTCTATTCGATTGGCGCGGACAAGAATCCCGCGCGCGTCGTCGCCATTGTCGTTCCGCTCACGCTCGTCGCCGCGTGGTACATCGGCGCGTGGCTGACGCGCTGGATCGAAGCGATTCAAGCCGCGCCGGACTCGCGGCAAACGTTGTTGACGCAGGAAACGCCGGTGTTGCTCCTCGCCGGCGCGCTCGCCGCATTCCTCTATCTCGTCATCGCCGAATTCGCGCTGCGCGGCGGAGTTGCCATTGCCGATGCAATCGCCGCGAATCTGGGAATGGCGCAGAGCGCGGCTGCCGGTTTCGATCTGGCGACGATCGGCGCGCTGGTTCTCGTGGCTTTTGCGGCAGTTGCGTTTCTCGGCGTTACGACGCTCGGTATTCCGCGTTCCCAGTCCGTCGCCATTATCTTCGCGCTGGTGGTATTGTCTGCGTGGACGTTTCGCCAATCGACGATGTTGAATTTTACGTTCGCGCCGAACGCGCAGGAATGGCTGACTCCTACCGCCGCCGCGCCAGGCGTGCGCGACCTGATCGCCGACATCGAAGACGCGTCGCGGTGGCGCGCGAACGATTCGCATACGCTCGTGATCGCCGTCGATCCATCGCTGGGCGCGCAATTGGGCTGGTATTTGCGCGATTTTCGCTCCGCGAGTTTTGCGGCGTCGCCTTCTGCCGGCGCAGGCGCACAGGCAGTCCTACTGCCCGGCGACGCGCCCGGACCGGCGGGCTGGATCGGTCAGCGTTACGATCTCGATTTCACGCGCAGCGGCATTCCGCCGTCCAGTCTTTTGCGTTGGCTGATCTTTCGCGATGTGGGCAGCGTCCAGTCAAGGGTCGCCGTCCTGTGGCTGCCCAAGCCGCAATAGCCAGGTGTGAAACGCGATGCTTGCGTTTCACGTTTTACTCAGCCCGCATCACGTTTCGCTCCGCCATAGGTAACGAATTATGGAATCATTGTCTGAACGGAAAAGCATCCTCGACGCCCCGATCTCGGCGCTTTTCAAATTCGATTGGGAACGCGTGCTACTCGTCGTGCTGCTCGTCGCGGCGATCGTCACGCGCCTGTGGGACCTGGAGTATCGCGCCTACAATCACGACGAATCGATTCACACGGATTGGTCGTGGAATCTCTACACCGGGCGCGGCTATCAGCACAACCCGATCTATCACGGTCCGCTGCTCTATCACCTGACCGCGCTCTCCTTTTTCCTTTTCGGCGACAACGACGTTACCGGGCGATTGCCGAACGCGCTGCTCGGCATCGTACTCGTAGCGCTGCCGTACTTTTTCCGCAAGT
>DAIDTM010000352.1 GCA_027457205.1 Anaerolineae bacterium
GCTAAACGCTAACAGCGCGACGGCGCACGACAGCAGAAGAACGATCAACCCGAGCGCGCGCCGCGACAATCTTGGACCTCTCCGATGAAATTGTTGCACAACAAGCAAAGACATTGAACCGCAAAGAGCGCGAAGAACGCGAAGAAAGAAAATATCTGAACCTTTGCGACTATTGCGTTCTTCGCGGTTAATCTTGTTCGGTTCCGGCTTGTCCGAGTTAGGGCATGATCTTGTAAATCTTGACGTGGTCATTCTGGTAAACGATTTGGAGCAGTCCCGCCTGCGCCATCGTGTCGAACTTGGCGAGTCCCGCCGCGTTATAGTACGCGCGCTCGAGATCGCCGACGTAAATGTACTGAACGCGGAAATGCTTCATCGCGTCGAGCGCGGTTTGCGGATCGAGCGTATTGTAAATGGTTTGCACCGTCGCAACACGGTTGTCGATGATCGCGCCGTCGATGATCGAGCGCTGCTGTTTTTCGTGCCAATCCCAACCGATCACCGTCGGCAGCCCGGTGTAAATCGAAATGCGCGAGCCCCAGCGGTAGAGCGGCGCGTTGCCCTCCAGAATCACCGGCGATCCCTGAATGTTCGCGCGCAGCCAATCGATGGCTTCCCGATCGTACTCTAGCGGCAGCAGGTGGTTGCCGTCCTGATAGACCGCCGTCCGCATATAGTCCATTCCGTTCAAGCCGGGCGGCGAGCCGGGGACAAAGCGGTCGTTCACTTTGGCGTGCGCCGCCGTGACCGGGTACAACAAACCGGCGAAGCCGAGCAGAGCGAAAATGCCCCACCACCAGAAAGGTAGGACGGAGGACGAAGGACGGATGACCGACGACAAGACTGGAGCGCCTTCCGTCCTCCGTCTTCCGTCATCGGTCTGTCGCTGGTGGTCTTTCGTCTGAACCATGAACGCCAGTCCGACCGCCGCCGCGATGCCGAAGAACACCCACGCCTGCAAGTAGAACTTGAATACCGTGTTCATTCTGCCGATGTCGCCCTTGTAGGTAATCAGCTCGACCATCAACGTGAGCGCAAGCCCTGCCGCGATCAGCAGCGCGATCAATCGCCGCGCCGGGTCGAGGTCGGGGCGGAGAACGAGCAAGCCGGCGAGCACGAGAAGAGGAAATGCGAGCACAAAGACCGGCATCTGCGCGATGACCAGAACGCCTTCGAGCACCAGCGCCGCAAGGACGATGACCGCCGATAAATCTTCGTACGGCGTTGGCGGCGCGGCGAAGAGACGTTGCAATGCTAACACGCGATCGAGCCGCTTGGAACGGGCGATGACCAACCGCAAGTATCGGAACGGACCGCGCTGCGACTTGGTGTCGAACGTCTGCCAGACCAGCCAAGTTGCGATGACGAACAAGAAGATGCCGTGTACCGTGAGATACTCGCTGAGCGTCGTGCGCGCGCCATCCCACATCTGGACGCTCAAGTACGCCGTGGCGAAATTACTGACGAATGGCTGCCACAGCAACGTGGAAAGAAGGTAAATGGCGACGAGCCGCACGCCGAACGAAAGAATGCCGGGCAGATCGATCCGTCGCCGCCGCGCGTACTCGCCAATCGCCAACGCGGACGCGATCACCAACTGGTAC